>CAZAHX010000063.1:0-8785 GCA_964485005.1 uncultured Acidimicrobiaceae bacterium
CCCTGTCGGCACAAACGACGTACGCGCCGGCCCGGGAGAGAGCCCCTGCCATCGCATGCCCGAGACCGCTGGCCGATCCGGTCACAACCGCGACCAATCCTTCCAGTGAGAAGATGTCCACCGAGGGCCTCTCAGACGACTCTCGCCAGCGTCGAGCCCACCCGTATCTCGGCGTCACCGGCGGGAACGACTATCTCGAGGCGGCCCGAGGAGGGGGCCTCCAGCTCAATGTCGGCCTTCTCGGTCTCCACCACCACCACGCTCTGGCCCTCGACGACGCTGGAGCCGTGCTCGACCAGCCATTCGACCACCACGACATCTTCGACCACCCCCATCTGGGGGACGACCAGGGACACGCCTTCAGATGTGCCCATGTCGCTCCAGACTGGAGAGGGGAGACTCCCCGGCTTGCATCTCAGCGCGCACCAGTGCCTCCGAGCCCACGATCTCCTCGGCCCGGAGCAAGACACGCTCGGCATCGGCCTGGGGGATCACCAGGATGCCATCGAACTCGGCCATCACCACGTCTCCGGGGGAGATGGTCACGTCGCCCACCGTGACCGGGACCTGGGAGGCGACCATCTCCCAGCGACCTATGGCATTCAGTGGCGAGAGGTCTCTGTAGAAGACCTGGAGCCCGATGTCCCGCAGACCCTCGATGTCGCGGAGGTTGCCGTCCAGGATCACGCCGACACAGCCCCGCGACTGGGCAGAGTTGCCCGTCAGCTCCCCGAAGTGGCCGACATGGCTGTCGGGGTTCACCGAGACCAGCACGGAGTCCCCAGGAAGGTCCTGGAAGACCTCGAGGTACGAGCTGATCCTCTCCACCCCCTGGTCCCAGTCGACCACGGGCTCGATGGGGGCGCCACGGACGGTATAGGCGATGCCGACGACACGTTGCTCCGGGAACAGCGGTCTCAGCGAGCTCGGCAGCACTTGCTCCGGCAAGCCGAGGGAGTACACGGCGTCGCAGACGGCGGGCATGTAGAGACGTCTATAACGTTCGCAGAGCTCTCGGGTCGACATGGTCATGGCTGTTCCTCCAGGTAGGTGATGGCGGCGAGCCCGTAGACCCGCGCCGATTGAGACGCTCCGTCGGCGGCCAGATGCTCGTTGGGGCTGTGCGCCCTGGGCAGCATCCCCGGCCCGAACGCAGCGACACACGGGATGCCCGCGGTCAGCTGGAAATGCGGTGCGTCGGTGGCGCCTGGGAAGGCGTCAAGGGCAGGCTCGTTCCCCAGGACCTCGCTCGCCGCATCCTGCAGGGCACCTATGATCGGCTCGTCGGGCTCAATCTCGGTGGCGGGCACCATGATCTCCCACACCAGCTCGGCCCTGAGATCGGGGCTTTCCGACATCGCGTCGTCCAGGAAGCGCTGGATGTCGGCCTTGAGGGTTTCCTCGGTCATGCCGGGGATGGTCCGCAGATCGCAGGCGAATTCGGCTTGCCCGGGGTAGACGCCGTAGAAGACGCCGGCGCTGGCCATCACCCCCACATTGATGGTGGGCCCGGTGGGACACAGCGGATGATCGTCGAAAGACAGATACCCCATGAGCCGTTCGTCCATGCGCTGGATGAGCTTTGCCATCTCGACGGTGGCGTTGACTCCCGGGATGCGGTCCGAGATCGAAGAGTGCATCTGGGTGCCGGCGACTCGAACCTTGAAGAGGGCGGCGCCCCGGGAGATGAGGTGGATCGCCTGCCACTCATGCGTTATGCCGCTGGGCTCGCCGATCACCGCCACGTCCGCCGAGAGGTGCCCGTTCTCGGCCAGCCACTTGGAGCCGACCACCGAACCCGCCTCCTCGTCGGCGGTGAGGACCAGGACGAGCTCGCCAGGAAAGTCTCCGGCGCGGAGCACGGCAGCCGCTGCATAGACCATGCCGGCGACGGCAGCCTTCATGTCTCCCGAGCCGAGCCCAATGAGCTCACCGTCTTGCAGCACCGGGTCCCAGGGGTCTGTCTCCCAGGCTTCGAGGTCTCCTGCAGGCTTGGTGTCGAGGTGGCCGGACAGCATCAGGGTGCGCCCCGGTGAGGTTCCCGGCACACGGGCGATGAGGTTGGGCCGGTTTGCTTCCGTTCCGAGACGGGATATGTCTTCGATGTCGAGCTTCCTCAAGCGCTCGGTCACCAGATCGGCGACCTCACTCTCGTCACCGGGTGGGTTGGGAGATGGAGTCCGGATCAGCTCGCGGGCGAAGTCGAGGATTTCGTCTTCCCGGTCATCGATGAAGTCCCGTACCCGGAGATGCGCCGGCGACCACTTCACACGACCACCTCCCGCCTCGAGGCCACTGCGGCGGCGATACGCTCCACTCCCTCCACGATGGAGTCGTCATCGGCGGCCAGTGATATGCGCACATACCCCTGTCCGGAAGGGCCGAAGACTGTTCCGGGGGCGACGCTCACGCCGAACTCGTCGAGAAGCCACGTGGCGAAATCGAGGTCTCCTCCCCCGGCGTCGCGAACATCCAACATCATGTAGAGGGTGCCTCCGGGGGGGATCGCCCTCAGGCCCGACCGTTCCGCTGCCTCTAGGGCGAGGCCCCGTCGTCGGCGGTAGGACTCGAGCATGTCGGTGATCGGCCAGCGGGGCCCCGTGAGAGCTGCTTCGGCCGCCTTCTGGGATATCGTGCTGGGACAGGAGACCTGCGGCTCCTGCAGGGTCCGTAGGATCTGCGCAAGCGGGGGTGGCGCCACCGCATAGCCGACTCTCCACCCGGTCATGGCGTACACCTTGGAGAAGCTGTACACAGTGACCACCCTGCCGTCGTCGTCGAAAGGGGCCGCTGCGGTGTGAGCTCTGTCCGGGTCGAGGATCATCTCGTCGTAGACCTCGTCGGAGATCAGCCAGACATCCTTCCGGTAGGCCAGCTCGACCAGCTCGTGCATCAGGTCCGGGGGGAAGACAGCTCCTGTGGGGTTGCCGGGAGTGTTGATGAAGAGCGCCTTGGTCCTCTCGCCGATGAGCCGCTCGAGCAAGTCGACATCCGGCAGGAATCCCGCTGAGGCCTCGAGGGGGTAGAACATCGGTTGGCCGCCGACCAGGCGAACCATCTCGTCCATGTTGGGGAAGCCGGGTGTGGGCAGCAGCACTTGGTCGCCCCTGTTGAGCAATGCCAAATAGGTCGAGTACAGGGCGTTCATGCCGCCAGGGGTCACGACGACCTCGTCCGGACCCACTGTGATGCCGTCGATCCGCTCGAGCTTGCCGACCAGCAACTCCCGCAGGCTCGTCAGCCCACCGTTCGGGCCGTAACCGGTGTGACCGTCGTGGGCTGCCTTGGCCGCGGCGTCGATGATGTGCGCCGGCGTCGTGAAGCTGGGTTCGCCTACCTCGAGCCGGATCACATCGCTGCGATTTGCCGCAGCGTCGAACAGAACCCTTATCTCGGAGCGTCGCAGGTCGGCAGCCCTCGCCGCAGGCTCCTTCATGAAGCCGATTCACTCCCGGATGCCCCGGCCTTGGCCTCGAGATCGGGACGTTGACCCGGATCGAAGTACCTCAGTGCCCAGTCCGCACCCTGCCACGTCGTCAGCCTGCCCTCCCTGGGCAGGAGTTTCACGAGATAGCGCTCCCAGCCCCACGACGCTTTGAGCTGCTCGGGGCCGTCCGGGCCGGTGTACCGACGCGCCATCTCCTCGGCGATCGGGACCCACTTCGAGCCCTCCCCGACGGCTGGGCCCTCGACGATCTCGGCCGTGCACTGCGCGACCACCTTGCGTATGCGGGGATGCGCCGGCTCCTCGACGCAGATTGCGCACTGCGGATCCCTCTCGAGGTCGGCAACCCACTCAGACCGCTTGCGGCCCACCACGTAGAAGCCCTCGCCGTCCCACTGGTACCAAAGAGGGACCACCATCGGCCAACCGTCCTCTTTGAGGTGGGCCAGCTTTAGCAGCCATCGGCTGTCGGAACCGGCCAGGAACTCCTCAACCTGGTCTTGGGCGAGCCCTCCTGCGTCGGACCCTTCCTCGTAGTACCTGTCCTGCTTGAAGTCGGTCACCGATCCTCCTCACTCGCAACGCGGTCGTCGGGCGGGCCCTAGGTCAGTTCCAACCACTGAGCGGGCCACTGTCGAATCGGATAATATCAAATATCAAACGCCCCGTTCGGGTCGGCGCGGGAGGGTGAGCCGGCTCGCGGACGGAACCCCTAGCGAGACCTCAGGGCAACGAGAGGCAGAGGGAACCCTCGTGACAACCGAACAGCTACCCGGCACCAGCATCACCGTCGAGAAAGACGTGCCCGCCACCATGCGGGACGGAACCGTCCTCCGAGCAGACGTGTACCGCCCCCAAACTGATGAGGCGATGCCCGTCCTGCTGATGCGAAGCCCGTATGGGAAGACAGCCAACGTGTCGACGTTCGGAAGCGCACACCCTGCCTGGCTCGCCGAGCGCGGCTATGTCGTGGTCGTCCAGGACTCCCGCGGACGTTTCGCCTCCGAGGGAGAGTTCTATCCCTTCCTCGATGAGATGGAAGATGGATATGACACCGTCGAGTGGGCAGCCGACCTGGCCGGTTCGGACGGGCAGGTAGGCATGTTCGGCTTCTCGTACGTTGGTGCCACCCAGCTCCTGGCGGCGGTCACACGGCCTCCTTCTCTGACCGCAATCGCCCCCTCGTTCACGGCGTCGCAGTACTACGACGGGTGGACATATAACTCTGGCGCCCTGGCCACCGCCTTCGTATGCTATTGGGCGAACCTGCTCGCACTCGACACGGCGATGCGCGCCAACGACAGCGCTGGAGTCGATGGCCTGCTCGCAGACCTGGGAAATGCCCCGAGTTGGTACTGGACCCTGCCGTTGGCCGACTATCCGCCACTGAAGGGTGGCTACGCCCAGTACTTCTACGACTGGACCGAGCACCACACCTACGACGACTACTGGAGGCGTTGGAGCATCGACGAAGACTACGGACGCATCGAGGTCCCGGCCCTCCACATCGGCGGCTGGTACGACATCTTCCTCACAGGAACCGTGAAGAACTTTCAGGGCCTGCGCACCGATGGAGACTCGGCTGAGGCGCGCGAGAGGCAGAAGCTGATCGTAGGGCCATGGGCACACATGCCCTGGACGCCTCTCGAGACGTCGGGCTTCTCGGGCCCCAGCAGCAACCAGATCGACGACTGGATGGTCAGATGGTTCGACCACATCATGAAGGGCGAGGACACCGGGGTTCTCGACCATCCCGTGACGCTCTTCACCGTGGACGGCGAGTGGACGGACCTGGACGAGTGGCCACCTGGCGACGTGACCACGGAGAGGTGGTATGCCCACTCGAGCGGAAGGGCGAACTCGAAGTACGGGGACGGCCGGCTCGACCGTGAGGCTCCGGGAAGCGAGCCGCCCGACGTATTCGTCTATGACCCCGGCGTGCCGATACCGAGCCTGGGCGGGCACTCGTGCTGCTTCGACACCATCACCCCCATGGGGCCGGCGGACCAGCACGGGGCGGAGGCATCTCGGATGGTGCTCGTCTACACCTCCGAGCCATTAGATGACCCGATCGAGCTCATCGGAGAGGCCGCGGTCACGCTTCATGCGGCGACGAGCGCACCGGACACCGACTTCACCGCCCGGCTCTGCGTGGTCGACCCGAACGGCCGCAGCGTCAACCTCCAAGAGGGCATCGTCCGGGGTCGCTATCGGAACTCGCTTACAGAGCCGGAGATGCTCGAGCCGGGCGAGATCTATGAGCTTCGCATCGAGTTGGGCCCGGTGGGCGTCCGGATCGGGGCCGGATCGCGCCTTCGCCTCGACATCTCCAGCTCGGACTTCCCGCAGTGGGACCGCAACCTGAACACCGGCGGGCCCCTGTTTCAGGAGAGCTTCATGTCGGCCCGCCCGGCAACCCAGACGGTGCTGCACAACTCGAGCTTCGCCACACACATCGATCTCCCGGTGCGTCGGTAGAAGCCGTCAGATTCTGGCTGCTCCCGAGGCGCGATGTCCTCCGTCATGAGGTGACCGGGAGCGTCAAGACGCTCGCTCCCGGAGACAGGTCGATGACCCGTCTGCCCGGCTTCTGAGGCGGGAATCGGACATCGACGCCGCAGGCGATGTCGAGCCCGATGGCCGATCCCCTGGCGAACTGGTGTGCGACCGGCCCCATGCTCAGTGAAGCGCGCCCGGTTTTCGGCTCAACCAGGGCCACCCCGTCGGCGATGTTCCAGACCGGCCCCGCCTCCGCCGCCACCTCCACGAGGGTGGCATGGACCATGTGCCCGGTTTCGGCCGGTGCGATCTGCACCTCCAGCCTGGGAACGCCGGCAACGAGCACGGGTGCTGAGAGTCTGGAGCCAGTGAGCTCTACGACGTCTGCTCGAGCCCTCCGGGAGGTCTGGTCGAAGGACCCGGGGCGGAGTGCCGGCTCCCAGGGAAAGAATGCCCCACCAGTGGCGGGGGTCGGGTCAGAGGAGCTCAAGACCAATTCCACGACTCTCTCCTCCGAGGATGACCGGCGCAGCATCCCGTCGGGACCCAAGCCGATCTCGAGGTCCTCGGTGGGCGGGGGCCATCGCGGCTCATCGATCCATTCGCCCCGGCCGGTGACGAAGATCCGGTCGGCATCCAGCTGATCGCCATCTCTGAGCTGGGCATCGAACCAACGAAGCTGGAGACGGTGGAGATCGAGTGCCGCGACCCGACCGAAGTCCCGGTCCCCAGCACGTCTCGCCAGCGGCAGCCCGCTGTGGTCCCACGGCCCTGCGACCAGACGATGGCCACTGATTCCTCCCCCCGACCTGAGAGCCTCGAGCAGCTCGACGCTGCCGGACGAGAAGACGTCGAACCAGCCGGCCACGACCAAGGCAGGAGCCCTGACTCCGGACAGATCATCAAGAGTCGGCACCCGTGGGTCCCCCGGATAGGGGTCGGCGGTGTCGAGCCACTCGAAGAACCAGTCCCCTGCGGGGGTTGATCTCATCTCGGGCTGGGTCCGGGGGCTACGGCGGGCGGTACGCACCGGATCGTCATATGCGGCAAGGACGGCCTCGGGCTCCGGTGTCCGATCGTCGAGAGGGGCGATGGCGCCCAGCCCCCAGGCCAGGTGGAAGCCGATGTCGACCACACCGCCCCTTCGTATCCAACTCGTCCGCACGTCCGAAGGCGCCAACCCCGGCATCCAGCAGCGGACCGCCTCGTGGTCGGTGACCACCACGGCCGACTGAGCGAAGGCGGTGTAGCTGATCCCCGCCAAGCCGATCGAGCCGTTGCACCAGGGCTGTTCGACTGCCCACTCAACCGTGTCGACACCGTCGGCCTGCTCGTTGACAAATGGGGTGAAACCCCCCTCCGAGCTCCCGCGCCCTCGAACGTCTTGGAGAACGACCGCGTAACCCTCGGCTGCCAAGGCGAGCGCGTTCACCTGAAGCGACTGTGAGGCGTAGGCCGTCCGGTCGTAGGGCGTCCTCATCAAGATCACCGGCCAGCGGCCCTGGCCCTGGGGCCGGACGACCGTTGTGGCCAGATGCACGCCTTCACCGACGGCCACACGAACATCTGAATCGACGGAGAGAAGCGCCATGGTCTGGCGATGCAAACTAACGCCTCCTCTGCATCTCGGCGAAAGATTTGATAAATTCTTGGAGAGCCCATATCGCGACTCAAGGAGGGCGAGCAGTGATCAAGGTGATCGGGACCGCTTACAAGAGGGACGACTTCACCACCGATGAGTTCTTCGAATACTGGCGGGACGTGCATGCGCCCATCTCGGCCAAGGCCCCAGGCCTGAAGGGTTACGTGGTCTCCGAGGTGGTCCGAAAGCTCCAGGGGGAGATCGCGAGCGAGGCGTTCGTTGAGCAGTGGTTCGACGACGAGGACGACTTCCAGCGAGCGGCGGATTCCGCCGAGGTGGCGGCGGCCTGGGAGGACGTCCCCCGTTACGCCAAGACATCGGGAAGCTTCTGGATAGTCAAGGAACACGTGATCGTGCCGCCCCCAAGTCGTCTCCCTGATCCCGAGAACAGCTGGGAGGTGGCGCTGTGAGCGGCCGGCTGGATGGAAGGAACGCGCTGGTCACCGGTGCCGGCAGCGGTTTCGGGCTGCGGACGGCCGAGCGCTTCGCCGAAGAGGGCGCTAAGAACGTCTATCTGGTAGATCGAATCCAGGAGCGCCTCGATGAGGCCTCGGGTGCCATCGAGGAGCGAGGCGCCAACCCGGTGCAGATACTCACCGACCTCGGCGAGATGGATAACTGCTCAGATGTGGTGGCAAGGGCTCTGGAGGTCGACCCCAAACTCGACGTCTTGGTCTCCAATGCCGCCGCCTGGGTCGACGAGCCGTTCATCGACATGAAGGACGACTCATGGAGACGGGTGCTGTCGGTGAACCTGGACGCCTATTACGTCCTCGCCCAGCGGGCGGCACGGGCGATGAAAGAAACTGGAGGTGGCGTGATCCTGTTCACGTCCTCGATCTCGTCGTTGGGCCACGGCCGGGGTTTCACCGCCTACTCGGTTGCCAAGGCGGGATTGGTCTCCCTCGCCAAGGCGATCGCGGTCGAGTGTGCCCCCTACGACATCCGCTGCAACTGCGTCGCCCCTGGTCCTGCCGACACACAACAGTCTGTCGATCTGGTTGGCGAAGAGCTCATGGAGAAGTGGCGCAAAGAGGGGTTCCCGGTCGTCCCCATGAATCGGCTCGCCAGCACAGATGACATAGCCAACGCCTTCGTCTATCTGGCGTCTGACGAGGCGCAGTACGTCACCGGTGTCAACCTGGTGGTCGACGGCGGGCTCACCGCCCAGACATACGACGTGCCGGAGAGCTGACCCC
>CAZAHX010000064.1:0-8722 GCA_964485005.1 uncultured Acidimicrobiaceae bacterium
AACTCCCGAAACCGCGCCACCTCCTGGTCCTGATCCTCCTCCTCGAAGCGCACCCCGGCCTCGTCGAGCACGGCCGGGGAGGCGAAGACGGGGGTTCCGGTTCGTACCGCCAGGGCGATGGCGTCGGAGGGGCGGGAGGACACTTTCACCTGTTTCCCCGAGATGTCGAGGGACAGGTCGGCGTAGAAGATCGAATCCCTCATGTCGGTGATGACGACTTCTGTGGCCAGGGCGCCCAGCGCGTCGATCACCGAGCGCATGAGGTCGTGAGTCAGCGGCCGGGGCGGCTCCACACCCTCCAGGGCGGTAGCGATGGCGGTGGCCTCGCTGGCACCGATCCATATGGGCAGGTATCGGTTGCCCTCGCGCTCCCGGAGGAGGACGATCGGCTGGTTCGAAGGGAGCTCGAGTCTCACCCCCACGATCTCCAGCGGAATGGGCGCGCCGTTGTCGGCCATCACGCCGAGATTAGATGACGGTGGAGGATGAGTGGGTCGTCGACGAATGCCTCCATGTCGAGGATCGCCCATACCGAGGGGAGATTTCTGTAGTGGCCCTGCCAGTCGAGCCCGTAGCCGACGAGATATTCGTCCCCGACTTCGAAGCCCCTGTACTCGATGGGAACTTCGTTGAGCCGGCGCGGGGTCTTGTCGAACAGGGCCACGGTGGCCACCGAGTCTGCCCCCCGGTCCTCGATCATCCGCTTGAGCACGGCCAAGGTCAGCCCGGTGTCGATGATGTCCTCGACCACGATGACGTGACGGTCGAGCACCGGGGTCGAGGTGTCCATGGCGATACCGATGCGGCCTCCTCGCCCGTAGCGGTGCAAACCCATGAAGTCCACCTCGGCCGGGATGTCGACACTCCTCACCAGATCGGCGGCGAACACCACCGACCCCTTCATCATGACGATGAACATCGGGTTCCGCCCCCGGTAGTCGTGGGAGATGGCCTCGCCCAGCTCCACCACCCTGGAGTGGATCTCCTCGCCGTCGAGGACCTTCGAGGCGACACCCGTCCCGCTCATCGACCGACGAACAGATCGAGCCAGTGGGTCAGGGCATCGACGAAGGGCTCGTCCGATCGCTGCACCCGCCGGTCGACTCTGACCACCGGCGGCGGCTCGGGCTCGGGCAGGGCGACGAATGGAGAAGGCTCTTCGAGGGCCAGGCCCAGGGAAGCCAGGTGGAGCAGGGTCTCCGCGCCCGCCATGGTCAACAGTGGGGATGGCCCCGGATCGGACTTCATCGAGCGATACGGCATCCCGTTGAGGACTGTGGCGTAGATGCCGAGACGCTCGAAGCCGTAGTCGAAGAGGGCCTGCGCCGCGGCGAACTGGCCTCGGTTCCCTCCTGCGCCCAGGATGACGACGAAGAGACGACGGCCGTTGCGTTCGGCGCTGCCGACGAAGGTGAGACCCGACAGCGGCGTCGAGCCGGTCTTGATCCCGGTGGCCCCCTCGTAGTTCCCCAGCATCCAGTTCGTCGCCTTGGCGACCCTTCTCGCCCCGTCCGGCGCATCGGGGAGGACCACTCCACGAGCGCGGACGATGGCGGCGAACTCCGGTTTCTCCATGGCAAATCGGGCCAGGGTGAGCAGGTCTCTCGCCGTCGAGTAGTGGCCGGGTTTGTCGATCCCGTGGGGATTGACGAAGTGGGTGTTGGCCATTCCCAATTCCTCCGCCCGCTGGTTCATCAGCGCGGCAAACTCCTCCTGGCCGCCGCCGAGGTGGCCGGCGATAGCCGCCGCGGCATCGTTGGCCGAGAAGATCAATGCCGCCTTGACCAATGCCCCAAGGCTGATCACCTCCCCCGTCACGAGGCCGAGGCTCTGACCGATCGTCTCGGCCGCCGTTTGGGTGACCACCACCTGATCGTCGAAGTCACCGAGTTCGATGGCGAGAAGTGCCGTCATGATCTTCGTGGTGGAAGCGACCCATCTCCTTTCGTCCTCGGCGCGTGAGGAGAGCACGCGATCGGTGAGCGTGTCGTAGAGGATCCAGCTCTGCGCCCCCACCTGGGAAGGCCCGGGGTCGGGGAACCCGTTTGCTTCGCGGGTCGGGAAGGAGAGGGGCGCCGCATGCGCCGTCATCGCCAGCATGAGAACGAGCAGGGCGGCGAGAGCCGCCCGTGTCCAGCCGCGCCTCACCTGGTGAGCTCTTGGCGGAGGTCGGCGGCGAGCAGAGCCCGGTGCATGGCGTGTACCGAGTCGGAGCAGGTCTCGAGCAGATCCCGGGCCCGTGTTCTCGCCTCGGCGTTCTTCGCCTTGAGCAGGGGGGCGACCATGTGCGAGAGGAGGTCGACCTCCCGATCGGCCGAGAGCCTTATCGAGCGGAGATGCCGTGGCTCGAGGCCCAGGTCGAGCAGCCGCTTCGCTTCCAGCGCCACTACTCCGGTCTCCGCCGGGTAGACGTCGGATCCGGGGACCGGGCGGATCAGCCCCACATCGATCAGCTCCTCGAGTTGGGCGTTGGTGAGGTTGGAACGCTTGAGCAGCTCGTCGCGGTCGAGGGGCTGGCCGCCATCCCCCAGTGTCGGGGGAGCGGCCGCCGACGCCCGAGCACTCTCCTCGCCCCGCTCCCAAAGGGTGAGCTTCGACTTGATCACCTTCAGGGGCAGGAAGTGGTCGCGCTGCTGTTGCAGGATGAAGCGAAGACGGGCCACGTCCTCACGGCCGAACTGGCGGTAGCCGCTGTCGGAGCGATCGGGGTCGATGAGGCCCTGGCTCTCCAGGAAGCGGATCTTGGACACCGAGACATCCGGGAAGTCGTCGCGGAGGAGGTTGATCACCTCCCCGATGCTGAAGGAGTCGGTCTCAGGCATCGCCGTGGGCGACAAGGAAGTGGAAGCGGCCCACCAAGACCTCGTCGCCGGCGTGCAGCTCGGCGCTGTCGACGCGCTGTTCGTTGACGTAGGTCCCATTGGTCGAGCCGCTGTCCTCGACGCGCAGCTTGTCTCCGGTGACCACGAATCGGCAGTGGTGCCGCGACACGGTGACGTCGTTCAGGAAGATGTCGCTCTCCGGATGACGGCCCACCGTGGTGTTGCCCGACCTGAGCAGGTAGGCCATGCCCGCCTGGGGCCCTCTCTCCACGATCAGCGCATAGCCGGACAGATCCTTGATCCGCCCGGCTTCGTCCCTGGTCAGGGGATGCTCTGCCCGGTCCTGGAGTGGAAGATAGGTGACGGTCGGATCGGTCTCGACCTCAACTTCACCCTTTGACTCATCGCGCTCGTCGGTCATGGGCCTCGAATGATAGAGGCCGGCGCCGACTCGTAGTGAAGGGTCTACTCGGTCAGGTCTCGATAGGCGGCCGCGTCGAGCAGCCCCGCCTCGTCGTAGCCCTCCCCCACATCCAACTCCACCAGCCATCCCTCGTCATAGGGGCTTGCGTTTACCGTCTCCGGAGAGTCCGCCACCGCCTGGTTCACCGTCTTCACCGTGCCGTCGAATGGGGCGTATACCTCGCCGACCGATTTCGTGCTCTCGATCTCGACCACGAGGTCGTCCTTGGACACCTCCGCGCCCTGCTCAGGCAGCTCGACATACACCACGTCGCCGAGCTGATCTTGCGCGTAGTCGGTGATCCCGATCCGGATTACGGAGCCATCCAACTTGCGGATCCACTCGTGCTCGTCGGTGTAGCGAAGGTCTTCTGGTACCTGCATCAACTCTCCTGGGCGGTGGCCGCCGACTCTACCTCTCGGAGCGTTGCGCGGGCATCACCCAGATACTGCACCAGTACCACCCAATAGAGGACCAGCCCGATGACGCCGCCCACCCAGGCGAGCGGCAGGAAGAAGCGCTCGAGAAGGCCCGCCGAAGCCACGTAGAAGGAGGGGATGGCGCCATAGAGGAGGAAGGTGGCCAATTTGCCCAGATAGCGCACCTTCAAGGCGGGCGCTCCCTTGGCCGCAAGGAATGCGGCGATGAGGGTCATCATCACCTCGCGTATCAGCAAGAGCACACCGAACACCCAGGGAAGGACCCCTGCAATGAGACCGGCGACGATCGCCGAGGCGATCATGAGGCGGTCTGCGACCGGGTCGAGGATCTCCCCGAGCTTCGAGACCTGGTTCAGTCGGCGTGCCAGATAGCCGTCGATCCAGTCGGTCCAACCCACCGCGAACACCAGGAGGGCCGCCTCGGCAACCCGTTCCTCACCGAGCAGGAGCCACCAGAAGACGGGAACGGCCGCCAGTCTGGCCAGCGAGACCAGGTTGGGGATGGTGAGGACCCGGCTCTCCGACACCTGGCGAGGCTAGCCAGATCCGGCTAGGGAACCTGCGTCACGTCGCCGATGGCGCCCAGCCTCCCCTGGAGCCCACCGAGACCGGCCTCGAGCCCGAAGGCCACGCGGTCGGTGCGGTAAACCTCGGTGATCTGGCTGGTGTAGAGGAGGAGATAGGGCAGATCCTCCGCCAGCGTCGTCTCCATCGCCCACAGCGCCTCGAGGGCCTCGTCGTGGTGTAGGGCTCGCTCGTATGCGGCGAGCTGGGCGTTGAAGGCCTCGCTCCGGTACCCGGTGTTGTTCAGCTCCCCGTCAGGGGCGAAGAGAGCGCGGTAGTGACCGGGGAGCGTGGGATTGCCCAGCGTCCACCCGAGGAGGTACATGTCGTAATGCAGGGTTCCCCCCTCCCCCGGTGTGAAGGCGTGGTCGATCACCGAGTCGAAGTCGGTCTCCACCGGACGGGCGTCGAACCCGAGCCATCCCAGAACGTCGGCGATCTCATCGGTGTAGATCGGCCGGGATGGGTCATAGGCATCTCCCGAGGTGAGGATGGTCAGGGGGGCGGGCGAAACGCCTCGGATGGTCAGCCCGGCTCCCGGCACCACATTGCCGTCGGCTCCGACCGTCGGCTCCGCGGTCCAGGCATACCCGGCCTCCCTGAGCCCGCCAAGCGCCGTTTGCAGCTTGGCGGCCAGGTCGCCCCGGTATTTGTCGGCATTGGCCGTTGCCCGATCGACGTCGTACCAGGCCTCGTTGGCCGGGCTGACGAAAGCGTAAGCCGGAGCAGCGCCCGGCGAGACGGTCTCGGCGAGCTTCTCCCGATCGAGAAGCAAGGCGAGGGCGGTACGGAAGGCCTTGTCGCCCATCGGGGCGCGGTTCAGGTTGAATCCCAGATAGCGGACGGCGTTGGCGGGGCTGTGCGCCACGCCGATGCCGGGGTCCCTGGCGGCGGTTTGAAGCTGTTTCTCCGCCAGGCCCTTGGGGCTGAGGATGGCGTCGATGTGGGCCCTGGAGAGGGCGGCGACCGCGGTGGCCTCGTCCTCGAAGACGTGATACTCGACTTGGTCGGGTGATGTGCCGTCCGGATAGCCGGGATTGGCCGAGCTCACCAACAGGGTGTCCGAACTCTCCGTGAGCGACAGTGGGCCACCACCGACATCGATCTCTCCCGACTGGGCATAGAGGGCGACGGTGTCTTCAGCTTGCTCCACGACCGGCCCCCAAACATGGGCCGGCATCACCGGGGCCAGACCGATGGCGTGGGGCCAGAGGGCGAGCCCGGGCCGCTCGGTGAACTCGATGCGCAGCTCGTACGTTGAATCGGCGTGTACCGACTCGATGGTGGCGGGGAAGGCGTCGGCCCAGCTCCCGCCGAGGCCAAGGGCCCGCACCGTCTCGAAGGTGAAGACGAAGTCCGCGGCGGTGATGGGTTCTCCGTCGCTCCATGCCATGTCCTGGCTGAGGGGGATTCGCACCCGCCACCCCTCCTCGTCGAACCTCGGAGTGACCTCTTCCTCAGCGAGCTCTGGGCGTAGCGACCCGTCCTCGGGCCGGGCCGCGAACAGGGCAGGCTTGGTCGGTCCCAGGATGTAGGCATTCCACACCGAGGGCTCCTCGCCGTAGAACTTCCAGAAGTTGTCGGTGCTGATCGAGGCAAGCACCCCGAGCCGATAGACGAAAGGCTCTTCTGCGGCCACCGCCGTGGTGTCTTTGGTGGCTGGGGATCCGGCAAAGGTCGAGGCGGCGGCGGGCTCCGACTCCGCCAGCGAGATGTGGTCCGGCTCCCCGCGCTGTTCGATCTGGATGAACGCTGCGACCGCCACGCCGGCCAGGATCACCGTCGCCCCGATCGCTCTCAGGCTCTTGTCAGTCATTGCAACCTCCCGGGCCATCAATCGGCAGCCCGGGAGGCCGGCTTAATGAATTAGTCGGTCAGAGGGCCCTCATCCGGTCAAGTGCCTCCGAGAGGGTCTCCTCGTCCTTGCAGAAGGCGAACCGCACCAATTCGGCTCCCTCTCCCGGGTTGGCGTAGAACACGCTGGGTGGGATGGCGGCAACTCGTGCCTGTTCCACAAGATGACGGCAGAAAGCCCGGTCGTCGCCGAGACCGAAGCCACTATGGCGGGCCATGAGGAAATAGGTCCCCTGGGGGATGAAGACCTCGAAGCCGATCTCCCCGAGCCCCTTGCCCAGCAGATCGCGCTTCTCCCGATATCCGGAGCGCATCGCCTCGTAGAAGGACTCGGGCGCCGTCAAGGCGGCGGCCGCGCCGTGCTGCACCGGAGTAGGGGTGGCGAAGGTGAGGAACTGGTGCGCTGAGCGCAGGCCTGCGATGAGCTGGGGCGGCCCAATTGCCCAACCTACTTTCCACCCGGTGAGCGAGAAGGTCTTGCCCAGGGAGGAAAGGGTGAGGGTGCGCTCCCACATCCCGTCATAGGTGGCGAGACGGCGGTGCGGGCTCTCGTAGACCATCTCCTCGTAGACCTCGTCGGAGATGGCGATGATGTCGTGCTCCATGCACAACTCCGCCACCAAGGCCAGCTCGGCGTCGGTGAACACCCTGCCGGTGGGGTTGTGGGGATTGTTGAACAGGATCGCCCGGGTGTTGGGGCCGACTGCTGCTCGGAGCTGATCTGGGTCGAGTGCGAAGTCGGGGGGCCGCAGGGTGACGAACCGGGGCACCGCCCCGGCCATGGAGACGTCGGCCGGGTAGGCGTCGTAGAAGGGCTCGATGAGCACCACTTCGTCCCCCGGGTTGACCAGCCCGAGGAGGGAGGCCGCCAATGCCTCGGTGCAGCCGCAGGTGACGGTGATCTCGCGGTCTGGGTCGAGATCCCGGCCCAGCTTGGGGCCATAGCTCGTGGCGAGCGTCTTCCTCAGCTCCGGGATACCGGGGCTGGGCGGGTATTGGTCAGTGCCACCTCTTTCCACTGACTCGATCGCCGCCCTCTTCACGAAGTCGGCCCCGTCCCAGTTGGGGAAGCCCTGCCCGAGATTGATGGCGTCGTGCTCGCGGGCCAGCTCGGTCATCTCGGTGAAGATGGTGACCCCGAACGGGGCGAGGCGGTCCGATGTCTGCATGAACCAGAGAATAAGGGAGCCGGGTCGACACGTCTCACCTGGTTAGCCTTCCGTCGTGGACCGTGAGCGTGTACAGAGACGCACCGTCGCTGCCCTCATGGTCTCCACCTCCATCGGCTACGCCGGGTTGGTCTCGGTGGTCGCCGTCGTCGGGCTTCTCGCCTCGGAGGTGATGGGGAGAGATCTCCTCGCCGGTCTTCCCGGCGCCGCCGCCACCCTGGGGACGGCCCTGGCAGCCACCCCGCTCGCCCTCCGAGCGAAACGACGCGGGAGGAGGAACGGTTTGTGGCTGGGCTACTTCATCGGCGCCGCAGGAGGCGCCCTGGCCATGGCAGCCGGCCAGCTCGGCGTGTTCTGGCTGCTCATCCTGGCCATGGGGGTCTTCGGGGTGGCCCAGGCATCCAACCTGCAAAGCCGCTTTGCCGCTGCCGATCTCGCCGACGCTGACCACAGGGCTCGTGCGATCTCGATGGTGGTCTGGGTGGGCACCGTCGGGGCGGTGCTCGGCCCTCCGGGGGCACTGTGGGCCAACCGGGTGGGCACCGGTCTCGGTTTGGGAGATTGGGTGGCCCCGGCGCTTCTCGGGGTTCTCGGTTTCTCGGTGGCCGGACTGGTGGTCGCCATCTTCCTCCGCCCCGATCCCCTCGAAGTGGCCGGTGGCGTCGATCCCAACGCCGAGACGGAGAATCCCCTGCGGAGCGCCGGTCTCGCCTGGACCGCGGTGTGGAACAACACCAAGGCTCGTCTCGCCCTGGTGGTGATGGCAGTGAGCCAGATGGCGATGGTGGCGGTGATGACCATGACTCCCCTGCACATGAGGGACCACGGTCATGCCGATCTCTCCACCCTGGTCATCTCGGTGCATGTGCTCGGGATGTTCGGTCTCGCCCCACTGATCGGCGGCTGGGCCGACCGGTTCGGCCGGATCCGGACTGTGGGAGCAGGGGCCGGCATTCTCGGTGTAGGGACGATCGCCACCGTCGTCGCCGGGTACATCCCGGCTCTGCTCTTCGTGGGTCTCTTCCTGCTCGGCCTGGGCTGGAGCTTTGCTCTCATTGCCGGTTCCGCCCTGCTCACCGAAAGCCTCCCCATCCCCGAACGGGTGGGGGCGCAGGGTCTCGCCGACGTGGCGATGAGCGTTCTCGCCGCCGTCGCCGCCTTCGGCTCGGGATTCGTCAAGGAGTTCGCCGGCTTTCACTGGCTGGCCAACTTCGCCACCATCGCCGCGGTGCTCATGATCATGGCGGTGTTGCAGGTGAGACACGCCGAGCTCGAGCCCGCGGTCTGAGCCTGCCTTCGGCATGGGACCGCTCCCCCGGTATCATTCCCCTGTCACGGGCTGTGGCGCAGCTTGGTAGCGCGCTTGACTGGGGGTCAAGAGGTCGCCGGTTCAAATCCGGCCAGCCCGAC
>CAZAHX010000065.1:0-5485 GCA_964485005.1 uncultured Acidimicrobiaceae bacterium
AGGCGCGGAGCTGGGAGAAGGCGTACAGCGATATGTGCCCGATCCCGTAGACCCCGACGATGAGCACCAGGATGGCGGGCCGGTCGGCGATGAGATAGGCGGCGCCGATGAGACCGCCGAGCAGACCCATCGCCGCCTGACCGCTGAGGAGGACATGCATCTGCGACCAGGGGTGGAGGTTGTCGTGGGGGTAAACGGTGCGCACCGCCCGGTGCACCAGGATGTTGTTCACCGTCACGTCGGCCACCGCCGCCAGGGCGGAGACCACCGCCACCCGGATCAGGTCACTGGTTTCTACCGATCCCTGGAGGAGGCCGAGATTGGCGTCGAGGATCAGTCCCGCCACCGCCGCTGAAACGGTGAGCTGACCGAAATTGGCTAAAGGTTGGAACCAGCGTTTCTCCTTGAAGTCGAGCGGGGTGAACATCGCCAGACCGGCCATGAGGGCCATGGCGAAGGTGGCGTCGGACTCGATGGCGAAGATGACCCCGGCGGTCATCACCACCATGATCGAGGAGGACTGGAAGAGCCGATCGTTGACCTCCACGGCGAAGAACTCGAGGAGGACGAAGAGGAAGGCGAACAAGAACCAGATCGCCCACCGCGGTGGCTCAAAGAAGACCCAGGTGACGCCAACAGTGACTAGCCCCATAGCGAAATAGGGCACAGCGATCTTCAATCGTCGCTGCACCGAGGGATGGAGCCGGTGGTACCGCCCCCGGAATGGATATCGCCTCAGCAACCTCACGGGACCCCGCTTGACATGATGCCCGATATGTTGGGTGAGCCGACGTCATTCCTCAGCCGATCCTCGAATGTGCCGAGCCAGTTGCAATCAATGCGGCAAGGCTGGCGGCGGCAGTGACAATCCGGACCAAACGGGTCTTCATGCTTTATGCACGCTCACCTTCGGGTGTCTTTTTCACCGATCTTGCGTTGCCGGTGATGACGATCCGCTCCGCTGTGGTAGTGGGCGTACCTTGTCTTCACTAGATCGACCGAGGTCCGACGTCGGGCTCACCTCTGCTCCCGGAGTTACCGGGAACCCTTTACATGTCAAAATCCCTGACTGCGCCCGCCGTAACGGGCAAACGGCCAGGAGACCATTTGCCCCACAATCCGATTGCGAGAGCCTTCCAGCACTAAGCAATCTATACACACCCGGGGAGGGCCACAAGACGAAATACCGGGAAGCGTCTTTATCCGGGGGTCGGATCGGCGGTACGCTGACCGCCGGATGGACATCGTCACCCTCCAGGAGAAGATCTCGCGCATAGACGGAGTGGCCGCGGTGCGGGTGGTCGCCGACAACAGCCATCTCGCCGAAATCCACGTCCTGGCCCGGCGCAACAAGGCCCCCAAGCAGCTCGTGCGCGATGTCCAGTCGCTGGCCCAGGCCATGTTCGGGTTGGAGATCGACCGTCGCATCGTGTCGGTGGTGCAGCTCGCCGACACCGACCTGGA
The DNA here is from genome assembly GCA_964485005.1 of uncultured Acidimicrobiaceae bacterium. Classification (GTDB taxonomy): domain Bacteria; phylum Actinomycetota; class Acidimicrobiia; order Spongiisociales; family ZC4RG35; genus JAHWLC01. The sequence goes on from CAZAHX010000065.1 coordinate 1,465, forward strand.
GACCGGCTTCCGCCCCGCCCTGGTCGACGTGGCCGAGTCCCTCGACGGGTCGCGGGCCCAGATCACGGTCACGCTCCGTTGGCAGGAAAGCCTCCTGGTGGGAAAGACCACCGGGGCCGCGGCCACGGCGACACGGCCCCGCCAGATCGCCGAGGCCACCCTGGAGGCGGTGCGGCAGGCGATCAACCCCCAAGCGGCGCTGGCGATGAGCTCCATGGACATCGCCACCCTGGGAAGCCGGCGGGTGGCGGTGGCACAGGTGGTCCTGGTCACCGAGGCCACTGAGCGGATGCTGATCGGATCGGCCTATGTGGAGGACGACGAGACCAGGGCCGTGGTGCGGGCGGTGCTCGACGCCCTCAACCGCATCCTGCCCGATTTGAAGACCCCTTGACCGCGAACGCCGCGGTCACTCCCCACCATCACTCCGCCCAGGCGGCGCGCCGGGTCATCGAGGCCGGGGGCAACGCCGTCGACGGCGCCATCGCCGCCGTCGCCACACAGGGGGTGGTGGCCCCGGAGACCTGTGGCATCGGCGGCGACCTCTTCGCCCTGGTCCACATCCCGGGTGAGGACCGCCCCCGGGCCCTCAACGCCTCGGGACGGGCCGGCGCCAACGCCGACCCGGAGACCCTGCGCGCCACCGGCCATGACCAGGTGCCTCCCGATCACCCGCTGACGGTGACCATCCCGGGCTGTGTCGACGGCCTGGCTGCGTTGGCCGACTCACTGGGAAAGCTCCCCCTCTCCGACTCCCTGGCCCCGGCGATAGAGCTCGCCGCGGCCGGCTTCGAAGTCTCCGCCGAGCAGGCCCGGGCCTTCACAGCCAGGGCAGCGAGCTACCGGGACAACCCCGCAGTTGCGGGCTTCTACCCCGGGGGGAACCCGGTGTCAGCCGGTGCCCGCGTGGCCAGACCCCAACTCGCGGCGACGCTGGGGAGCATTGCCGCCGAAGGCCGGGACGCCTTCTATCGGGGCCGGCCCGCCGAGGACATCGTCGAGGCCGTAGGCGGTCTCATCACCATGGCCGACATGGAGCCCGACCAGTCGCAGTGGGTCGACCCCATCGGCGTGGAGGCGGCGGGTCTCGTCGCCTGGACGACGCCGCCCAACTCACAGGGCTATCTGGGCCCGGGGGCGCTGGCCGTGTTCGAGATGCTCGACCCTCCGCGCGACGCCGACTCCCCGCGCTGGTGGCACCTCCTCATCGAGTCCTATCGCTCGCTGGCCTGGGAGCGCAACGACCTGATCGCCGACCCCGACCACCTCGCCCTGCCCGCCGATCTCCTCCTCGACCGTGAGCGACTGGCGCGCGCCGCCGGCTCGGTATCGGAGGACAGGGCAGGAGTCTGGCCGGCGCCGGTGGGGAAGCCGTCGGGGACCGCCTACCTCTGCGTGGCCGACGAAGAGGGGATGGGGGTCTCGGTCATCCAATCCAACTACCGGGGCACCGGCTCCCCATTCGGAGCGAAGCGCTCGGGGTTCCTGCTCCAGGACCGGGGTGGAGGCTTCTCCCTCGTCCCGGGTCACCCCAACGAGCTGGGCCCGGGTAAGCGCCCCCTCCACACCCTCTCCCCCACTCTGTGGACCGACGGGACCCAGGCCCGCTGGCTATTGGGGACCCGGGGCGGAGCGGTGCAGCCCCAGCTCGTGGCGCAAGTGGCGGCCTCGGTGTTGATCGCCGGGCGCTCTGCGGAGCAGGCTCAGCAGGCTCCGCGGTGGACGGTGGGCGATTTCGGTCCGGAGGCGCCGTCTGCCATCGCCGTGGAGCCCGGGCCGCCCGCCGCTCTCCTCGACCGGCTGGTGGAGATGGGCCACGAGGTCGTGGTGAGGGAGGAGCGACAACCCGGTTGGGGCCCGGTGGGTCTGATCGGCCTCGAGGGGACTCGTCGGACGGCCGCCTCCGACCCCAGGGTCACCACTTCGGCGGCTGTCGTCTTCTGAGGCCTCAGACGGCCTGCAGGCCCCGGATCACCTCGCCAACGGCATCGGGATCGTGCTCGAGGAAGGACCCGATGGAGTAGAACCCGACCCTCTGCACCCGGTCGCCGTATCGGCGCTTGATGGCGTCGGCGAGCTCGCCGAGCGGGGCGGCCACACCGACCTCGAGCACGGCCTCGTCCGGCACGACCCCGGCCATCTCCGCCCACTGACCTCGCCGGGACATGGCATGCAGCCTCTCATGGAAGTCCCAGCCGCTGGACTCGAACACCGGCCGGTACGAGGGTGTGGAGCCGTAGAAGGAGATCTGGGAGCGCACCGGCTCCATCGCCTTCTCGATCTCCTCATCACTGTCCCCGGTCATCACGAACACCGTGGTGGCCATCTCGACATCGTCACGGCTCCGGCCCGCCGACCGGGCGCCGTCCTCGATGTTGGGGAGGACCACCTGGTCGAGATAGGGGACCGTGTGGAAGGGGTGGACGTGGAACCCGTCGCACACCCTCCCGGCGAGTCGTGATAGATAGGGGCCGACCCCCGCGATGAAGACAGGGATGTCCGGGTGGGCGATAGGCCCTGGATCGAAGAACGGCGTCATCAGGGAGAACTGATAGAAGTCCCCGTCGTGACGAAGGGGTGTGGAGTTCTGCCATGCGTCCCAGATCGCCCGTAACGAGGCGATGTAGTCGCCGAGGCGTGGGCCGGGGCTCGACCACTCGGTGGAGAAGCGACGGGTGATGTGACCCCGCACCTGGGTTCCCAGACCGAGGATGAACCGGCCGTTCGAGAGCCGGGCCAGGTCCCATGAGGTCATGGCGGTGATCATCGGCGATCGGGGGAAGGCGACCGCGATGGCGGTGCCCAGATCGAGGTCGTCGGCCGCCGTTGCCGCGAAGGCGAGCGGGAGGAACGGGTCGTATTGCGTCTCCGCAGAAAAGAAGCCGTCATAACCCATCCCGGCGGCCTCGGCCGCCGCGGTCGAGGCGCCGTCGGGTGGTGCCGGGGGGAAGTAGTAGTCCACCTTCATGCCGGCGAGGGTAGATGGGACACCTGCAACGGGTAGCCTGGGGGCCATGGCCCGGAAGCTGCTCAAATTCATCGGCATCGTCGGGGGGATCGCCGCCCTGGCCTGGGCGATGAGAGACCGGCTCGTCTCGGTGGCGATCTCCCGCGAGCCCGAGCCGCCCACGTTCCGGGAGACGGCCCGGGTGATCCACCCTCCGGTCGACGTACTCGCCGGGATCGGCAAGGTCTACGCCGACCGCCTTTCCAAGGCCGGGATCGGCGACATGGGGGCCCTGGCCTCGGCCACGCCCGACTCGGTTGCCGAGGCAGCCGGGGTGAGCTCGGCACGGGCCCGGGACTGGATAGACCAGGCCAAACGTCACGGCTGACGCCGGTCCTCGGAGCGCTTCGGCTGGAAATCCCCCGATATCGGGTTAGGCTCGTCGACGCGAGCGGGTCAGGGGCAGAAGGAGCAGTGGCTTCGATGCCCGAGAAACATCGCGTCCGCGCTGTCATCACCGGAGTCGTCATCGCAATGATGGTCGGGCTGTTCTCGGTGGACTACACGGTGAAGCGCGGCGACACCCTGAAGAAGATCGCAGATGAGCACGGCGTGTCCCTGAGCGAGCTGCTCGAGGTCAACACCATCCCCAACCCCAACCTCATCCACCCCGGCCAGGTGGTCGTCATCCCCGGCAAGGACCTGGTCCACGTCGTGGTCCGTGGCGATACCCTCAACAAGCTCGCCGCCCGCTACGGCTCCTCGGTCTCTGCCCTGGCGCAGGCCAACGCCCTTTCCAATCCCAATCTGATCACGGTTGGGCAGCAACTGGTGATCTCCGGCGCGAAGACCGGCTCGTCCCCGTCTGCTGCGACCGAGCCCGAGGCCGCCCCCACCACGGGCCGCTCGGGCCGGTTTCACATCGTGAAGAAGGGCGAGTCCCTCACCTCGATCGCCGCCCAGTACAGCGGGGTGACCGCCGATCAGATCGCCGCCGCCAACGGGATCGTGGACGGGATGATCTACACCGGGACCAGGCTGTTCCTCGACGGGCCGGCGTTCGTCGCCACCGGC
>CAZAHX010000065.1:5585-8683 GCA_964485005.1 uncultured Acidimicrobiaceae bacterium
AAGCAGTTCATCCTCCAGGGCAAGGACGGCGTCAGGTACATCGGCACCCACATGAGCGACTACGGCTCCAGCGGCGAGGTGTCGGGAGGCCAGATCGTCGGATACGTCGGTACCACCGGCAACGCCCAGGGGACCAAGCCGCACCTCCACTTCGGGATGGCAACCGAGGGCGGGCTGGTGGTCAACCCGTATCCCTCCCTCATCGCCAACGGCTGCAAATAAAGGAGTGGCGGCCGACTTTGGCCGCGTGCCTTCGACGAGTTGGGCGAGCCCCGATCAGGGGGGTCACCCTCGCTCCACACGGGGAGGAGATCTAGCTCGGCCGCTCCATGTCGAAGCGATCCCGGGTGTGGATGTAGGTGTTGCCCGCCATGCGACCCACCGCCCTGAGGGCGTCGTTGTCGATTCGGGTGCCGTCCAGCACCTTCCCGGAGACGTGGAGGGCGACCACTTCGCCGATGACGAGACGAGTCCTCCCTTCCTCGCCGATGTCGACGATCTCGACCACTCGGCACTCCAGGTTCGCCGGCGACTCCGCCACCATCGGCGCGTCCACCACCTCTCCTCGCATCGCGGTCAGCCCGGCGATGACGAACTCATCGGCATCGGCGTCGTAGGTGCCTGAGGTGACGTTCATCGCCGGGGCCACTTCCTCGGAGACGACGTTCACGGTGAACACCCCGGTGGCCTCGGCCAGGGAGACAGTGTCCTTGGGACGATCGGTGTGCCGGCCGCCCGAGAAAATCACCGTGGGGGGACTGGACGAGACCAGGTTGAAGAAGGAGAAGGGGGCGAGATTGTTGGTCCCGTCCGGCCGCCTGGTCCCGATCCAGCCTATGGGACGGGGCACGATGAGACCGGAGAGCAGTTTGTAGCGGTCGCGGGAATCCAGCGAGTCGAGCAGGAAGGTGGCCTTCTTCAGAGCATCTCCTCTCTGAGCTGGTCGAGACGAATGGCCCCGCCCTCCAACATCCGACGGTGGAAGTCCTTTCGATCGAACCGGGTCCCCGCCTCCCGCATCGCCTGGTCCCTGATGTCGAGGATCTCCCGCTCCCCGACTTTGTAGGAGATGGCCTGGCCCCACCAGCCCAGATATCGTTTCACCTCCGACTCGGCGACATCCCGGGCCTGCAGGCCGATCTTCTCCATGTAGTCGACGGCCTGCTCGTATCCCCACAGATCACCGGCATCGAGCGGGGCGTCGTCCGGGATCCGCCTGCCGAGGTGACACCCGATGTCGACCACCACCCGGATGGCCCGGAAGAGCTGGCTGGCCAACAGGCCCAGCCGATACTCGGGCTTCTCGAAATAGCCGAGCTCGTCCATGAGCCGCTCGGCATAGAGAGCCCATCCTTCCCCCGACCCCGAGTACCAGACCACGGCGCGCTCGAACCGAGAGAGACGCTCCCGCTCCAGCACGGCGGTGCCCACCTGGAGATGGTGACCGGGGAAACCCTCGTGATAGGCGGTCGACACCTCCTGCCAGTAGGGAAGACGCTCCCGCTCACCAGGTGCATACCAGATTGATCCCGGCCGGCTCAGGTCCTCCGACGGGCTCACGTACCAGGCACCGAGGCTCCCACCGGGCGGGGCGATGCTCACCGTCACCGTCTTCAACGCCGGATGGACGTCGAAATGCTCCCCGTCGAGCCGGGCAATGGCCTGTTCCTGGAGCGCGGAGACGAAGGCGACGAACTCCTCGCGGGTGGCCGCGGAGCGGGCAGGGTCGGTCTCCAACAGTTCGATCACCTCGGCGATGGACCGATTGGGATCGATGTCACCCGCCGTCACCTCCATGTCGGCGCGGAGACGGTGAACCTCCGACCATCCCCATTCGGAGGTCTCGTCGGGGTCGATGGTCGTCCCGAGGAAGCGGTCCACTCCCCTCATGTACAGCTCCTCGCCGACCCCGTCCTCGGGGCTGGAAACCGGGAGATAACCCTCCCGGAGCCAGACTGCGAACTCGGAGAGCGCAGAGCGCGCCTGGTCCACCGCCGATCTCACCTCTTCGGCGTCGGCGCCGGCCGCGGCGGCCTGGCTGGGGAACACCGCGAACCGGGACTCCTCGCCGGCCGTCGCCTCCACCTGCTCGATGACAGAGCGGGTCTGCCGGGCCGCCGCCGTCTCCCCCGACTGGACCCCGACGGCGAGGGACCGTCGATAGCCCTCCAGCATCTCGTCGAAGGCTCGGAGACGGCGGGTGATGGCTGCCCAGTCGTCCGGGCCCGCTTTGGGCATGACGTCGAAGACGTCCTGCATGCTCTGGAAGGGGCTGGAAATGTGGTTGAGGTCGCGAGCCCAGAGAGCGGAGTCGAAGTCCTGGATCCGCGAATCGAGCCAACCGAGCAGCACCCTGGCCGACCTGGCCTGGATGGGATCCGTGTCGTCGAGATGGGGTCTCAACTCGTCGCGGGTGGATCGGTAGAGGTCGGCCCGCGCCGCGTGGCCGTCGGGTGAGTAGTCGGTGCCCAGATGGTCCCTGCCTGCGATCCCGAACATGGTGGCGCTGAGGGGTGATAGGTCCGCCCACTTATCGGTGAAGCGGTCGGAGATATCGAATACGGTGCGCAGCACTTGCTCCCGGCTCGGCGTCGCGACGAGGGTAAACCGCCTGCGATACCCTCGGGAGCAGGTGTGAGCGATCTGATAGAGGTCCGAGCCGACGAGACCTTCGACGTGGCTGCGGTGACCCGATGGCTGCAAAGCCGGGATGAGTTGCCTCGCGGAGAGCCCCGCGTCCGCCAGTTCGGCGGTGGGAAGGCCAACCTGACCTACCTGCTGACCTTCCCCGACGGGGCCGAGTTCGTGCTGCGAAGACCCCCGCTGGGCCCGGTGGCAGACCGCTCACATGATATGACCAGGGAGTACACCGTTCTCTCCCGGCTGTGGCAGGGCTTCCCTTTGGCGCCGCGTGCCTATGCCCTCTGCGAGGACGAGTCGGTGATCGGAGCCCCCTTCTTCCTCATGGAGAGGAAGGAAGGGGTTGTGGTTCGCGGCCGGGTGCCCGATCGCTTCGGCGGCGGGGACGATCCGAAGGCCAATCGCAAGCTGTCCACCGTGGTGATAGACACGCTCGCCCAGTTTCACCGGGTCGATCC
>CAZAHX010000066.1:0-8639 GCA_964485005.1 uncultured Acidimicrobiaceae bacterium
CCTCGTTCTCGATGAGCTTCTGGAGGAGGACGATCCCGTCCATCAGCGCCTCGGGTCGGGGAGGGCAGCCCGGCACATAGACGTGCACCGGGATCACCTGGTCGACACCCTTGGTCACCGAGTACGAGTCCCAGTAGGGGCCCCCGCAATTGGCGCAAGAGCCCATTGAGATCACGTATTTGGGCTCGGGCATCTGCTCATACAGCCGGCGGATCGCTGGAGCCATCTTGTCGGTGACGGTCCCGGCCACCACCATCAGGTCGGCCTGTCGGGGGGAGGCGGGCAGCGGGATGATCCCGAAGCGCATGAAGTCGTAGCGCGGCCCCGAGGCGGCCATCATCTCGATGGCGCAGCAGGCGAGACCGAACTGGAAGAGCCAGAGCGAGTACTTCCGGGACCAGTTGAGCAGCCACGACAGCGGTTTGGGCACGCCGAACCTCTGCACTACTCCCATCGCAGGACTCCCTTGCGGATGGCGTAGACGAGACCGAGGACCAGGATCGCGATGAAGACCAGCATCTCGACCAGGCCGAAGAGGCCCAGCCCCTCCAGGGTGATGGCCCAGGGGAAGATGAACACCGCCTCCACGTCGAAGATGAGGAAGAGGAGACCGAAGACGTAGTAGCGGACATAGGTCTGGCTCCACCCGGTGCCCACGGGATCGACACCACACTCGTAGGTGGAGAGCTTCACCGGGGTGGGATGGCTGGGACGGAGAATGGAGGCGATCCCCAACATCACCAGGACCAGGATCACGCCGAGGACGGCGAAGGCGCCGACGGTCAGATAGCTCTCAAAGTAAGGGCTCATGCCTCTTCCGGTGTCTCGGGGGAGGACCGCGAGGAAGTATAGGGAGGCCCTGGTCGAGGTCGAAGTCGAGCTTCTAGCCTCCTCCCATGGCCCATCGACCGTTCTATCAGGGGTCCGGCCTGGGCAATCTCGTCGCCGAGCTCGAGACCCGGCTCACCGGATCTTCGGTGTGGCCGGGATTGGGCGAGGGGTTGGACCTCCCCGAAGGCGACACCTATGTGCTCGTCCTCTTCGACGGTCTCGGAGTGGCCCAGCTGGACCATCCCGAGGCAGCCTCGCTGGCCGCCGCCAGCATCGGCACCCTCCACGCCCCTTTCCCCACCACCACCAGCGTCTCCCTGGCGACGGTGGCCACCGCCCTGCCTCCCTCCCGGCACGGTCAGGTGGCCCATCTCACCTGGTTCGAAGAGCTCGGGGTGGTGGTCAACACACTGAAGTGGGTCACACTCGCCGGAGACTCCGTGACCTACGACTACGGGACCTTGCTCCCCTCTCCCAATCTCTGGGAGCGGCTCCGCGCCGGCGGTGTCGAGCCGATCACGGTGCAGCCCGGAGACTTCACGGGCAGCCCACTGAGCCGCGCCCTCTATCGGGGAGCCCGCTTCGAAGGCGCCTGGGACGTCGGCGACCTGATCGACGCCACCGTCACCCTCTCCGCCGAGCCCCGCCGACTCGTCTTCACTTACGTCCCTCACGTCGACGTCGCCGGTCATGTGTTCGGTCTGGGGAGCGAGGAGTTCACCGAGGCGATGAAGGTGGTCGTGGGGGTCTGGGAGGGCCTGTCCGCGGGTCTGCCTCCGGGTGCTGTGCTGGTGGGGGCCGCGGACCATGGCCTGGTCGAGGTCACCGAGAGCGAGAAGCACCTGGTCAGGGCACCCCGCTACGACGAACTCCGCTTCGCCGGCGACCCTCGGGGTGTCCAGCTCTGGGGACCGCCCGCCCTCATGCAGAGCCTGGCAGCGGACACCGGTGGACAGTTGATCGATCCCACAGACCTGATCGGTCCCGACCCCACTCCCACCGCCCTCTCCCGGCTCGGGGAACGTCTCCTCCTCCCACCCGACCATCGGGTGGTCCTCCCCAAGGGCTTCGACAAGCGTCTCCGTTGCTACCACGGAGGGCTGAGCCCCGCCGAGGTCGAGATTCCGCTGCTACTGGGGTGAAAAGGTCGCGGCCGCCGCTCGACCACGCGTGTGTGAGCAGCTGTGGTCGATATTCGACCACAGCTGCTCACACCCACCTCCGCTGGCCCTCCTGCACTCCCGGTCCTACACTCCGCCCACGGGCCACCGAGAGAGTCGGTGGCTCAGCCGCGACATCGAGGTTCAGCTTGGATTCCGCATCCCTGAGAGACGCTCTGCACCGCCTCGCCGCCAACCACCGATGGACCTGGGCTCACTCGACACGACAGCTCCTCGCCTCCTTGCCCGGCGCCGATCCGGAGACCCATCCGGCCACGGTCGTGGCTCGGCTCGACAACGGCCAACTCGATGCCCTGCTCGCCGACGACGAGGTGGTGGGCAGGGTCCGGCACGAGCTGGCGGTGCTCGACGACCTCCTAGCCGGAGCCCCAGAGCCCCGCATCGCCTATCTCTCACCTGAGTTCGGGATCACCGCCTTGATCCCTCAGTACGCCGGTGGGCTCGGGGTGCTCGCCGGCGATCACATGAAGGCCGCCAGCGACATGGGGCTGGCCCTGGCAGGGGTGGGGCTGCTCTATCGAGACGGCGTGTTCCGCCAGCTCATCGCGGACGGCGTTCAGAGCGAGACCTACCACCGCGTCGACCCCGACGGGATCGGGGCCGAGGACACCGGGCTCGTCGTCGAGGTTCCCTTCCCGGGCCGAGACGTGTCGGCCAGGGTGTGGCGGCTCGACGTGGGAGCGGTCTCCATCCTCCTCCTCGATACCGACGTCGATACCAACTCGAAGAAGGACCGGGAGATCACCGACAGCCTCTACCACGGCTTCACCACCCACCGGGTGGACCAGGAGATGGTCCTCGGAGTCGGTGGGGGACGGGCGCTCCAGGCGATGGGCTGGCCGATCGGCGCCCACCACCTCAACGAGGGGCACGCCGGGTTCGTCGTCCTCGAGCTCATCGACCGGGTGATCGAGGACGGGGACATCGGCGCTGCCGTGGATCTCATCCGGCCCGGGCTCATCTTCACGACCCACACCCCGGTCCCCGCCGGGATCGATCGCTTCTCGACGCAGACCATCACCCCCTACCTGGAGATCTGGGCCGAGCGCTGGGGCGCATCGTTCGACGACGTCTGGCAACTCGGAGTGGACCCGGACGATCCGGGGAAATTCAACATGGCGGCGATGTGCCTCCGCGTGGCGGGGGCGGCGAACGGGGTGTCCGAGCTCCACGGCGAGGTGAGCCGTGGCCTCTTCGCCGGGGTGGGTCTGGGAGACCGAATCGGGTCGGTAACCAATGGCGTCCACGCCCGAACGTGGACCGCACCCCACCTGCAAACCGTGTTCGACGATCTGCTCGGGGAGGGCTGGGCCACGGGCGACCCCGAATCGTGGGAGCGGGTCGTCGAGATCGACAAGGAGACCTTGGAGGGGGCGCGGCGCCGGTCGTCGCGGCTCCTCGCCGAGACGGTGCACGCCCGGGCCGGGCGCGACATCGACCCCGACGCGTTGATCATCGGGTTCGCCAGGCGCTTCGCCCCCTACAAGAGGGCGACGCTGTTCATGCGGCATCGCGAGAGGCTCGGCGACCTGCTCGAAGACGACGAGCGCCCCGTCCACTTCCTCTTCGCCGGAAAGGCCCATCCCGCCGACGACCTGGGAAAGCACCTGGTCTCCGAGGTGGTGGGCTTCGCCGAGTCTCCGGAGTCGATGGGGAGGGTCACCTTCATCCCCGACTACGACATGGACATCGCCGCCGCCCTCGTCCAGGGTTGCGACATCTGGCTGAACAACCCGATTCGGCCCCGCGAGGCCTCCGGCACCAGCGGCGAGAAGGCCGCCCTCAACGGCGGGCTCAACTGCTCGATCCTCGACGGATGGTGGGCGGAGATGTACGACGGTCGGAATGGATGGGCCATCCCCATGAGCCAACACGAGGACCTCGACGACCGAGACGACGAGGAAGCCTCGGCGATGCTCGATCTGATTCTGTCGATACGGGACGAGTACCACTCGGCCCGGCCGGTGTTCAACGGGAGGGTCCGCCATGCCTGGAGGACGCTGGGACCGAGAGTCACCGCCATGCGCATGCTCCGGGAGTACGCGGAGCGCTTCTACCAGCCGGCCCTGGACTGATCTGAGCCGATGGTCCCTGTGGCACGGGGATTACCGGGGGACGGCAACCCCGGCGAGCACCACTCGGGGCTATCGACTGCCCCGCTTGTGCAGAGGCAGCCGCAACTTGAATTCCGTCGACTCGCTGACCTCGTAGTAGAGGTTCCCACCCATGCGTCTGGCCAGGTCTCTCGAGACGGCAAGGCCGATGCCAAGAGGCGTGGCCAGCGTCGGGGTCGGCCTGCTGGCGATGCCGCTCAGCGGGTTGAGCCGGGTGAGTCCGAGCTTGGCGCCTGGCCCGTCGCCGTCCGTGATGGCGACCTCGCCGTATGACTTGTCCGCCGTGATGGCGATGCGGAGACCATTGGGGGTGTAGGCGAGAGCGTTATTGACCATCGACCTCATGATCTGGCGCAAGCGCAAGGGATCGGCCCGACAGATCACATCCGATCCGTCGACATCAACACGCTGCCTGACGTCGACGGGGATCCCTTCGAGGACGATCTCGACGATCCTGCGCAAATCGGTGGCTCGGGAGTCGATGAACAGCGCCTCATCCTTCAACCGCCCCTCGACGACATAGTGGTCAACGACATTGGAGAGCTCGCTGGCCTCTTTGAGAATCAGCTCAGCGAATTCGCGGCTCTCCGGGTCAGCCACGCGGTCGGCTCTGTCGTTGAGCAGCGAGGCGAATCCGACAACCGCAGCCAAAGGTGTTCGCAGCTCGTGACTGACCACCGACAGGAAGTCTTGTCTCGCCCGGCTCAGCTCGATCAGGCGGTTTCTCCCCAGCCCGACCACCAAGCCGACGCTGAGGAAGAATCCGAGCCTGATCAGCCAACCGCTGGTGGGTTGGGGCTGGCCCGCGGCCACGTCGAGAGGCATCAGCGGCCCACAGGCGATTCCTGCGAGGATTGCGCCGCCGAGACCGCCGCGGACGCCGAATGCGCCGGCTGCGACGACGACGGGAAGATAGAAGGCATGTGGGATGGGGGTCTTCGTGCCCCCGGCGAGGTAGGTCAGGGCTGCTGCGAGCACCGTCAGCCCCAAGATGCCACCGGCCCACACCCATCTCCGGGCCGCGCTCTCCCGGCCGTTCGAAGAGATCATTGGTATCAATCGACGGAATCGCCCCCGGTCTTGACACTCCCGTTCCCCTGATGGTCCTCTGTGCCCTGCCCGGGCAGTGCAGAGGACCGTCCACTCAACCGGTGATCTCCAGGATGCCCCGTAGGGGTATCCCCACCCAATCCGGGCGGTTGTTCAACTCGTACTCCAGCTCGTAGACCGCCTTGTCCACGAGCAGGGCATCGAGGAGCATGCGGATGTGATCGGGGTCGGAGGGAAGGATCGACTCGCCATCGACCCTTTCCAGATAGCCGGTGAGGAACGCCGACGCAGCCCATCGATAGAGGGAGTGCGCCCAACTCGCCAGGTCCTCCCTCTGCTCGTCATCGAGGCCCGACTCCTCCGAGACACGCTGGGAGGCCATGATCATCGCGTAGTGGTAGGAGCGCACCATGCCCGCCACGTCCTGTAGAGCGACTCTCTTCAGCCTCCTCTGGGTCAGCGGGCGCTGTGGCTCTCCTTCGAAGTCGATGATGACGAAGTCCTTGCCTGTGTGAAGGACCTGTCCCAGGTGGTAGTCGCCGTGGATCCGGATCCTGTCGGCATCGATCTTGCCGGTGGTCAGACCCTTGAGACGGTCGAGAAGCCCCGCCTCTGCCTCCAGCACCGAGTCCGCCAGATCGTGGATCTCGGGCGCCAACCGGCCGCGCCGTCGGCGCAGCAACGCCATGCTGGTGCGAACCGAGGTACGGATTGCCTGGTAGAGCGACTTCTGCTGGAGGGTGGAAAGCGGCTCCGGGGCGAAGGCGGGATGGGACGGCACCGAGGCCAGCGCCAGATGCAATTCCGCAGTGCGCTGGCCCAGCAGCTCGGCGTCGACCAGGGTGGAGCCCATCATCTCACGGCCCAGACCCATCTCGGTCTCGCCGATGTCCAGCGGATGGGAGGGTCTCGGGGGCGGCCCCAACTCGTCACGCCTCGCCAAGATGCCCTCCAGGGTGAGGATGGCGTTGGACTGGGTGAGGTCGAAGGCATTGCCCTGATGCTCCACCGCATCCTGGAACAGAGCGAACGCCGCCTCCTTTCCGTCGAGTTGGGCGAGGACGAGGCCGCGCACCGCGGGGGCGTGTGAGAACCCTGCATCCTCGGTCAGGAACCGGCCCACCTCCACCTCAGGATTGGGGCCGGTCTCGACTTTGCGGAACAGCTTCATCATCAGCCGATCCCCGAAGAACACCGAGGTGTTCGACTGCTCCAGGCCGGCGATCCGGACGGGGTCACCATCGGCCTCTCGGGCGAGACCGCCCGATCCGGGAATCCGCCCGGAGAGCAGGCTGGTGGAGCGCCCCTTGGCCACTCGCCTCCCCGATGCCAGTCCGAGGAGGGCACGAGGAACCTCCCGGCGATAGAGGGCGTCGTAGAGCACCGCAGGCTCGGCGGTGCCGCCGATGTCGGCGATCAAGGCCTGGGGCGTGTCCGAGACGACATGCTCCGCCTCGGTCCCTTCGGCGACGGCGATGGGCATCGCGTACACCTCGGCAGGGCCATCGACGTAGTCGATCCCCAGGAAGGCGATACGAGCCTCTGTGCCGGGGACCTCGACCAGATCGAGGAGCGCGGCTCCTGAGATCGTCCTGGCCTTGCTGCGAAACCAGCGCCGGGTGGGAGCGTCGGAGGCCAGCGCGCGCTCCAACTGCCCCCTGGCCCGGAAGACCCCCTCCAGGTCGTCGCTGCGCAAGGTGATCCTGGGTCGCTCGGGTTGTCCAGCTCCGTCGTCAACAGGCTCCATCGAGAACCAATAGAAGTCATGGGGACCGGGAGTCATCACATAGGGGCCCTCGCCCACCGTCGGGAAACGGGTCTGGCCGATCAGCTCCAGTGGTTGGATCCCGGAGAACTCAGACAGGTCGATGGTGACCGCCTGGGGATGACGGGAGAGATTGGCGACGACCAGCACTGATCTGCCATCGAGCCGTCGCAGGAAGGTCAGCACCTTCAGGTTGTCGCTGTGCACGAACTCGAGGGTGCCCCGGGACAATGCCGGTAGCTGCCGGCGCATGGACAGGGCCCGCTTCATCCACCACCAAAGGGAGTTGGGGTTGTCCCTTTGGATGGCGACATTGACCGACTCGTAGTGGTACTCGGGGTCGGTGATCACCGGGAAGTAGAGACGCTGTGGGTTGGCGTCAGAGAAGCCCGCATTGCGATCACCCGACCATTGCATCGGGGTGCGGACCCCGTTGCGGTCGCCCAGGTAGACGTTGTCCCCCATCCCGATCTCGTCGCCGTAGTAGATGACCGGCGCCCCGGGCAGAGAGAGCAGGAGACCGTTGAGCAGCTCCATCTCCCGCCGGTTGTTCCCGAGCAGAGGTGCGAGCCTGCGCCGGATCCCGACGTTGACTCTCATCTGCGGGTCGGCGGCATAGACCCGGTACATGTAGTCCCGCTCCTCATCGGTGACCATCTCCAGGGTGAGCTCGTCGTGGTTGCGGAGGAATATCGCCCAATGTGACGAGTCGGGAATGGGCGGGGTCTGCTCCAGCACGTCGATGATGGGAAACCGGTTCTCCATGCGCAGCGCCATGAAGAGACGGGGCATGAGGGGGAAGTGGAAGGCCATGTGACACTCGTCGCCCTGTCCGAAGTAGGCCGCCGCGTCGTCCGGCCACTGGTTGGCCTCGGCCAGGAGCATTCGGTCTTCATAGTTGGCGTCGACGTGCGCCCTCAGCCGTCTCAGGAATTCGTGGGTCTCGGGGAGGTTCTCACACATCGTCCCCTCCCTCTCATAGAGATAGGGCACCGCGTCGAGGCGGAGGCCGTCCACTCCCAGGTCGAGCCAGAAGTCGAGGATGTCGAAGAGAGCCTTGTGCACCGCCGGGTTCTCGAAGTTGAGGTCGGGCTGATGTGAGAAGAACCGGTGCCAGTAGTAGGCCCGGGCCATCGGGTCCCACGACCAGTTGGAGGTCTCGGTGTCCTGGAAGATGATCCTGGCCTCCCGGTACCGGTCAGGAGTGTCCGCCCACACGTAGAAGTCCCGCTCCGGGCTCCCCGGCTCGGCTCGGCGCGCCCGCTGGAACCAGGGATGCTGGTCGGAGGTGTGGTTCACCACGAGCTCGGTGATGACCTTCAGATCGCGCTCGTGGGCCTCGCGAAGGAAACGCTTGAAGTCGCGCATCGTCCCGTAATCGGGGTGGATCGACTTGTAGTCGGCGATGTCGTAGCCGTCGTCCCGCAACGGCGACGGGTAGAAGGGGAGGAGCCAGAGGGCGGTGACCCCGAGATCGCGGAGGTAGTCGAGCTTCGAGGTCAGGCCTCTGAAGTCGCCGATGCCGTCGCCGCTTTCGTCACGAAAGGCGCGCACGTGCACCTCGTAGAGGATGGCCTCCTGGTACCAGGCGGATCGACTCGGGTCGCCGCTCAACTCTCTGCCCGTTGTGAGACGCGGCCTCGCACCGAGAAGACGTGGGCGGGGATGCCCGCGGGGTCCAGTTGCACGAAGTTCCGG
>CAZAHX010000067.1:0-8621 GCA_964485005.1 uncultured Acidimicrobiaceae bacterium
GGCCGAACCGGTCGAGGCCGAGGCGTACTGGGGGAACAAGGGAAGGACGACGATCCGGTCACAGCCCTCGGCGAGAAGACGATCGACTGCCTGCTCCAGTGGCGGGTTCCGGTAGCGCATCCCGTAGACCACCCGGTACCCGTCTCCCAACACTCCCTGGACTTCTCGGACCAGCGCCTCGGTGTGCAGGGCGAGCGGGGAGCCGGCCTCGGTCCAGATCTTCTCGTACTGCTCGGCAGACCGGCGAGGGCGGAAGGGGAGGATCACCGCGTTGAGCAACAGGGCTCGGGCCGGTGCCGGCATGTCGAGAACCCGGGGATCGGAGAGGAACTCTCTGAGATAGGACCTCACGTCGGAGACCTCTGTGGAGTCCGGCGTTCCCAGTTGGATCAAGAGGACGCCGACGGGCCGCAACTCGGAGCTCATGAGGACTGAAAGTAGAAGAATCCTCGACGAAGAGCACAGCCAACGATGGAGACCCCGGCCTCTTTCAGGCCGGTCTCAGCTGCAGCCGCCGCAGGAACTGCGCGTTGACGGCGACGATGACGGTGGAGGCGCTCATGAGCAGGGCAGCCACGGCGGGGCCGAGGACGATGCCCGCCCAGGCCAGGGCTCCCGCCGCCAGCGGTATGGCAACGACGTTGTACCCGGCGGCCCAACCGAGGTTCTGGAGCATCTTGCGATAGCCGGCCTGGGAGAGCCGGTGGATGGCGACGACGCCGCGGGGGTCGTCGGACGCGAGGACGATCCCCGCCGACTCGATGGCGACGTCGGTGCCGGCGCCGATGGCGATGCCCACGTCCGCCTGAGCCAGGGCGGGGGCGTCGTTCACCCCGTCCCCGACCATCGCCACCCTCATACCCTGCTCCTGCAACTCGGCGACCTTGGTGTGCTTGTCCTCGGGGAGGATCTCGGCGAACACCTGCTCTATGCCGAGTTCCTCGGCTACCGTCTCCGCGACCTGGTGGGCGTCTCCGGTGATCATCGCCACCTCCACACCCATCTCATGCAGCGCCGCCACTGCCTCCCGCGACTCGGGCCTCACCTCGTCTTCGAAGGAGACGGCGCCTTGGACGGCTCCGTCCACGATCACATAGAGGACGGCGGCACCTCGATCCTTCCACCCGGCGACCACCTCCTCGATGCCTCCGGGGACGCTGATGCCTCGCTCGTCGAGCAGACGCGGCCCTCCGACTGCGACCTTGGATCCGTCCACGGTCGCTTCGACGCCCCGACCGCTCATCGCCCTGAAGCCGGTGGCACGGGGGATCTCCGCTCGGTCCCGGGCGGCACTGACGATGGCCCGAGCCAGGGGATGCTCCGACTCCGACTCGGCCGCGGCGGCCAGCCGCAGCAGCCGGTCCTGGTCGCCGTCGGCGACTGTCATGTCGGTGACCCGATGGCTAGCCATGGTGAGGGTCCCGGTCTTGTCGAAGAGGACCACATCGATCTCTCTCATCGCCTCCAGGGCGAGACGGTCTTTGACCAGGATCCCGTTGCGGGCCGCCATCCCGGTGGAGATGGACACCACGAGCGGGATCGCCAGCCCCAGGGCATGGGGACAGGCGATGACCAGCACCGCCACCGTGCGCGCCACCGCCTGGTCGGGCCGTCGCACCAGCAACCAGACCACCACCGTGATCACCGCCGCCGACACTGCCACATAGAAGAGGAGGGCGGCGGCCCTGTCGGCAAGCACCTGCGCCCTGGAGCGGGACTCCTGGGCCTGGGCGACGAGACGCTGGATACCGGCGAGGGCCGTGTCCTCCCCCACTGCCTCCACCCGCAGCCGGATCGAGGTATCGGTGGCCACCGTCCCCGCCACCACCCGGTCTCCCGGCTCCCTGGCCACCGGCTTGGACTCCCCGGTGACCATGGACTCGTCGATCTCAACCTCACCCTCGGTGATCTCCCCGTCGGCGGGAATGCGGCCACCCGGGCGGACCAGGACCAGGTCGCCGACCTGGAGCTCGGAGACCGGCACCACCTCCGTGCCGTCCTCGGTGATCCTCTCCGCCTGGTCGGGGATCAACTCGGCCAACGCGGCCAGGGCGCCCCGGGCCTGGCCGATCGCCCTCATCTCCATCCAGTGACCCAAGAGCATGACCGTTATCAGCGCCGCCAGCTCCCACCAGAACTCGAAGTCGAACCATCCCAGGGTGGTCGTCGCCGAGGCGACGAAAGCGACGGTGATCGCCATCCCGATGAGCAGCATCATCCCCGGTTGTCGGTCTACCGCCTCCTGCCACCCCCCTCGAAGGAACGGCGAGCCCCCGTAGAGGAAGATGATCGTGCCCAGGACGGGTGAGACCAGCTCTGATCCCGGAAAGGACGGCGCCGTGTAGCCGAACCACCCCTGGATCGTCTCGCTGAAGAAAACAACGGGAAGCGACAGGAGGAGAGACAGCCAGAAACGGTCACGGAACATGGCCACGCTGTGCCCGGCGTGCTTGTCGTGGCCCTTGCCGTGGCTCGGGGGATGCTCGTCGTGGGCCGGGGCATGCTCGCCGTGGCTCAGGTGATCGTGATGTGTCATCTCATCGGTAGGTCAGAGGGCCCATCGCAGCGTACGCTCGCCAGCAGGGATATGGCTCGGCTGGGCTTCCTCCCCTGCGAAGCGGGGAGGTGGCTCGGCCGCAGGCCGAGACGGAGGGGGTTCTTTGGCGAAGCCTGGGGAGAGGGACAAGTCTTCCGAGATCTGATGGGACGTGTGGACCGGTAACACCGGTTTAGATTTCGTCGAATGGACGATTCCCTGTACAGCCGTTACGGGTTGGCGAAGGTGACCCAGATCATCTCCAAGTTCTACTCGGAGATCCTCCAGTCACCCGTCTTCGCGACTACTTCGACGGAGTCCACATCCGCACGCTCGTCGACCATCAATCGGCCTTCATGACCACCGCCATGGGTGGTCCGGAAACCTTCAGCGACAGCCGGCTCCATGAGGTCCACGCCAGACTGAGGATTACCGATGAAGATTTCTCGGAGATGATCAGGCTGCTCGAGGCAACCCTGACGGGCTTCGGGGTGGAGCCCACCGACACCGAGGTCGTGCTCGATTGCTACGAGAGGAGCAGATCGGTGATCGTCCACCCGACCGACGGCAGCGGGAGTGCCCGCTAGGGCGGCGACAGCAGCGTCTACCCCTTGACCACGCCCAGCGGGCGGAGCCGGGCCACCTTGGTGGCGAGTCCTGCCTGCTGGCACACGTCCACCACCTCGTCGACGTCCTTGTAGGCGTATGGCGCTTCCTCCGCGAGCAGCCCGACGGAGCCGGGCCGGATCGAGACTCCCTGTTCCTCGAGAATCCGGCGCACCTCCCGGCCCGATGACCTGCCCTTGGCCTTCTTCCGGCTCATCACCCGGCCCGCCCCGTGGGCAGCGGAAGCGAAGGCGGGGTTCGCCGTGGTGCCCTTCAGCACCCATGAAGCCGTGCCCATGCTCCCCGGGACGAGAACCGGCTGGCCGGTCTCACGCAGGTCCGCAGGCAGGTCGGGGTGGCCCGGACCAAAGGCCCTGGTAGCGCCCTTGCGGTGGACGCAGAGAGGTGTATCTACCCCATCGACCTCGTGGGTCTCGATCTTGGCCAGGTTGTGGGCGACGTCGAACACCAGCGGCATCCCGGTGTCTGCATCTGCGACACCGAGAGCCGCCGCGAAGGCACGACGCGCCTCATGAGCCAGGATGTGACGGTTGGCCCAAGCGAAGTTGGAGGACGCCGCCATCGCCCCCAGATACTTCTCGCCCTCGGCCGACTCGATCGGCACACATGCCAGCTGACGGTCGGGAACGCTTATGTGATGCCGACGCATCGCGTCTCCCATGACTCGGAGCTGATCGGTACAGGTTTGGTGTCCCAGACCCCGAGATCCGCAGTGGATCATCACCACCAACATCCCCGTGTCGAGACCGAAGGCCCCCGACGCCGGCTCGTCGTAGACCTGCTCGACCACCTGCACCTCGAGGAAGTGATTACCGGCTCCCAGCGACCCGAGCTGAGCGCTACCCCTGGTCAGCGCCTTCTCGGAGATCGCAGCCGGATCCGCCCCCAGAGAAACACCCCTTTCCTCGCAACGCTCCAAATCGGCCTCGGACCCATATCCATGAGCCACCGCGGCCGCCGCCCCCTTGGTGAGGACCTCGGGGACCAGGTCTGGAGGCGCGATCCGACCCTTGCCGATCCCCCTCGGGATGCGCCGGTCCAGCTCGGCCATGATCGCCTCGCGGTGCTCGGTGAACTCGGCTTCGCCCAACGAGGATCCGAGGAGCCGGACGCCACAACAGATGTCGAACCCCACTCCGCCGGGTGAGACCACCCCGTCGGCGACCCTGGTCGCGGCCACCCCGCCGATGGGGAATCCGTACCCCCAGTGGATGTCGGGCATGGCGAATGAGGCCTCGACGATCCCGGGAAGATGGGCGACATTGGCCACCTGGTCGGTGGCACGATCCTCCAAGACCCCCTCCATCAGCAGCTGAGATGCGAAGATCCGACCGGGGACTCGCATCCCCTCATGACGGGGAATCTCCCAGACCAAATCTGAGAGGCGCACCGGTTCCATTGCCCCATCCTGGCTCATGGCTCGCCGATCCGGGGAGGGACGCCAGTGGAAGCCGTCTCAGACATCGAAATAGACCCTGCCGTACCATCCCTCGTCCGTCTCTGTGATGGTGACGTCGTGATAGGTGACCGCCTTGATCGGCGGGCCGGTGAGCTCGACTTGCGCGACGGGAACGCCATGGGCCCTCACCCTCAACCGCTGGTCGCCCAATGGTTCGACCTCGAAGTCGACGAAGATCAGATCCTCCACCTCCGATTGGTACAACAGCTCGGAGAGCAGATCGACGACCAGATCCTCCGGGTCGGTCCCCGAGACTTCCACTTCGATCTCGGGACCTTCCGGCAGTGCTTGGGGAGCAACCATGAGGCCGAACATCCCGGCGGCCAACTCGCGGACCAGGTCGGGAAGGTCGGCACCAGTCGCCTCGATCCCGGTGTCGGCGGTGTGGGAAAGGACCTGGTAAGGCAATAGGCTCCCTCCTCAGGTGTCGGACGCCTCGGACTCTTCGTCGCTTTCGTCGGGAGCGAGACCGAGCCCCTCGCCAGTGAGGGTCTCATGGCCCGGCTCGCCTTCGCGGAGCGCGGAGCCGGGGAGTGCCGACTCGGCACTCTCAAACACCTCGACTCCCTCGGCCTCTTCACGCTCCCTGTAGAGGCTCAGGGACGATTCGTCCCGCAGTTCGGCGTCTTCAGCCTCTTCTCGCGCCTCTTCCAGGGACCGGTCGCGGTCAGACTCGGCGGTCATCTTCCTTCCTCCTCATCGGGACTGTCTTCCATGTGCTCGACGAACCACTCCCGGGCCAGTCTGGCCACCTCGTCTAGCGCCCCAGGCTCCTCGAAGAGATGGGTGGCCCCCGGGACGATCTCCAGACGGCTCTCAGCCCGCAGACGGCTTTGGGCCTCCCTGTTCAACGTCTCCACCGTCGGATCGCGACTGCCCACGATCAGCAGTGTCGGGGCCTTCACCAAGGGCAGTTGGTCGGCCGCCAGGTCGGGACGACCGCCTCTCGACACCACTGCCGCGATGTCGTTCTGCTGCCCCGCGGCCCACAAGGCGGCCCCGGCCCCGGTGCTGGCGCCGAAGTAGCCGACCTTCGAGGTCGGCCCAATTGCTGAGCGCACCCATTGGGAGACTTCGGCCAACCGCTCCCCCAGCATCGGAATGTCGAAGACGTTCGCCCGGTCTTGTTCCTCGGTCGGGGTGAGCAAATCGAAGAGAAGGGTTCCGAGACGCGCTTCGTTGAGGAGGTCGGCCACATGGCGGTTGCGAGGGCTGTGACGGCTGCTCCCACTCCCGTGGGCAAATACCACCACTCCCCCGGCTCGCTCCGGAATAGTGAGATGGCCGGCCAGTCGCACCCCGCCGGTGGGGAGGGCGACCTCCTCGTTCCGCGCGGTGGGGAACATTGTTCCTCCTTCCTGCTTGGACAGTGCCGTCGTCACTACCAGCATGACAGAGTCGAAGGTCCCGGTTCCACGGGCGGGCCTTACCCGGCCCGGCCTCTCCCCAACCACCTGCTTGATCCGTCGACCCGAGGCTGTCGGACATGTCAGAAGTCACCTATCGTCGATGACATCAGGCCAACCGATTTCGACCGCCGACTCTTCGACCATCTCGCCGCAGCGACCGGGGAGGCGCTGATCTCGATATACCTGCCCACCCACGTCAGAGGGGCCGAGATCGACCAGGACCGCATCAGGCTCAAGAACGGGATCTCCGATGCGGAAGAGAGGCTCGAGGAGGCGGGCTGGGGCCCGAGAGACCGCTCGGCACGTCTCCAATCGGCCCATGACCTTCTCGAGGATGAGGACTTCTGGAAGCACCAGGGCCCGGCGCTGGGCGTCTTCGTCGACGGCCAAGGCGAGACGACGCCGGTATCGCTAACCGAAGAGACGACGGAGCGGACCGTGGTCTCCGGGGTGTTCCATCTCCGACCCGCGATCCCCTCGCTTCACGCGTTGGAGCTACCGGTGCTGGTGCTCTCCAAGGGAGGGGTCCATCTCTACCGGGTCAAAGGTCGGCAGGCACGGCGGGTCGAGGCCGACCTGCCCGAGTCGTTCGAGGACGTCAATTGGTTCGTCGATCGGGAGAGGCAGCGCCAGCGACATCCCGACCGAGCCGGCACCAAGCGAGGGCGGCACGGGCACGAGGGGGGATATCGCGACGAAGACCTCGATCGTTTCCTCCGAGCCGTCGCCGCGTCGCTTCCCGAAGCTGGACCGCATCCGCTGGTTGTGCTCGGGGATGACAACCTGACAGCTCGTTTCGACAACATCTCAGACCGTGAAACGGTCTCCCCGTCGAACGGAGGAATCGGCGATGCCGACGACCTGGATGAGATCGTGGAGAAGGCGGCACCCATCATCGAGAGCCACAGGATCTCGGCGATCGAAGACAACCGCCGGGAGGCGCAGGGCCATCTGGGAACCGGAGACGCAATCAACGACCTCGAAGAGGGCTTGCAGGCGGCCGTCGCCGGGAGAATCTCGGGTCTCCTCATCGACGAGGGAGCCGACCCGGTGTGGGGCGAGTTCGATCCCGTATCGCTGGAGATCACAGTGCACGAGAAGCAGGATCTGTTCGACGTGGATCTTCTCGACCGTCTCGTCGTTCACGCCATGGGCACAGGTGCCGAGATCACGATCACAGAGGAACCGATCGACGGCCACGTCTTCGTCGCCATCCCCAGGTTTTAGGGAAGCGTTGGCCGCCGAGGTAGCAGGGAGTGCCTGAGCTCAAGCTATTTCTGGGTGGCGACGTGATGACCGGGCGCGGCCTGGATCAGGTGATGCGTCAGCCGGGCGACCCGACCCTCCAAGAGTCGTGGGTGAAGTCAGCAGTCGAGTACGTCGATTTGGCGGAGCGGCGAAACGGGCCCATCCCTCGAATGGTCGATCCGACCTATGTCTGGGGCGATGCTCTCGCCATCGTGGACGACGCCGCAATCTCCGCCCGCATCATCAACCTGGAGACGGCAGTCACCGACCAGGGTGACCCGTGGCCAGGCAAGGAAATCCATTACCGGATGAATCCCGGCAATGTGGACGTGATCAGCGTGGCGCAGATCGATTGCTGTGTGCTGGCCAACAACCACGTCCTGGACTGGTCTTACCCCGGCCTGACCCAAACCCTGGCCTCACTGCACGGGGCGGGCCTGGCGACGGCCGGCGCCGGCGTCGATGCCGAGGAGGCGGAGCAGCCGGTCTCAATCCAGACGGAGCGGGGCTGCGCTGTCGTGGTCGTGGCCCTGGGGCACTCCTCGAGCGGTATTTCCAGTGACTGGGCCGCCGGGCCTGATCGTCCCGGCGTGGCATTCGCGGAGTCGCTGTCGGAATCCGAGGTGCAGACTATGGCGCGTAGGCTCGCCGCGGTCGCCGAGCCCGGGGACCTGACCGTCGCCTCGATCCATTGGGGGCCGAACTGGGGATATCACATCCCCCGATCACATCAGCGTTTTGCCCGTGACCTGATCGACCATGCCGGTGTCCATGTAGTGCACGGGCATTCCTCACATCACCCGTTGGGCATCGAGGTGTACCGCGAGAGACCGATCTTGTACGGCTGTGGGGACCTGATCAACGACTACGAAGGGATCCAGGGCCACGAGCAATTCCATCCCGAGACCTCTGTCGCCTATCTGGTGACGATGGACTCGGAAAAAGGCCATCTCCAGCGACTGGAGCTGGTCCCGATGCGTATGCGCCGCTTTCGGCTGGAGCACGCTCCCCCTCGGGAGGCGTCCTGGCTCGCCGCTGCACTCAATCGAGAGGGTGCCTCACTCGGAACCCGGATCGAGGATGCCGATGGAAAGTTGATCGTGGGCTGGTGAGCTTTGCTCTGTTGCTCTGGAGAGTGAACAGGACGATGGCCGACAATCGAGAGCTGGAGAGTGTCGCCTGAAAGGCCCGATCCCGGCTCGAGCGGGTGTTGGAGGCGATGACCCCGCAGACCCAAAACGACTGATCTGGGCTGGGAGATCCGGGGGTGAGGGTGCTCACCGGACACCCGGGCCCTGCAGATTCAGATCAGACGCCCGCTCCGAGCTGACGGACGATATCG
>CAZAHX010000068.1:0-8597 GCA_964485005.1 uncultured Acidimicrobiaceae bacterium
ATGAGACCACGGAGGCAACCGCCGCGGATGAGACCACGGAGGCAACCGCCGCGGACGAGACCACGGAGGCAACCGCCGCTGAGGAGACGGGCGAGGCATCACCCTCGGACGAGGAGCCCGCCGCGGAGACGGACGCCCTCGACTCCGGAGAAGAGGAGTAACCGTTGTGTTGATGCCGAAGAGAACCAAGCATCGCAAGGAGCATCGTGGCCGCCGCTCCGGTGTGGCCAAAGGCGGCACCGAGGTGAATTTCGGGGAGTACGGGCTTCAGGCCCTCGAGGCCGGGTGGATCACCGCCCGTCAGATCGAGGCCAGCCGCGTCGCCATCACCAGGGCGGTCAAGCGCGGCGGGAAGGTGTGGATCAACATCTTCCCCCAAAAGCCGGTGACTCAAAAGCCGGCGGAGACCCGCATGGGCTCGGGCAAGGGCAACCCCGAGTTCTGGGTAGCGGTGGTCAAGCCGGGTCGTGTCATGTTCGAGTTGGCCGGTGTCGACGAGGAGCTGGCCAGGGACGCTATGCGCAAGGCCAGCCACAAGCTCCCCATAAAGACCCGATTCGTCACCCGGGAGGAGCTGTGAGCGTCACCGATCTGCGTGAGATGAGCAACGAGGAGTTGATGGAGGCGCTCGCCGAGGCCAAGGAGGAGCGTTTCAACCTTCGCTTCCAGGTGGCCACCAATCAGCTCGACAACACCTCGCGGATGAGAGAAGTCAAGAAGCACATAGCCCGCATCCTCACCGTGCTGCGTGAGCGCGAGCTGGAGGAGGGGAGCTCGGCATGACCGAGGTAGGAGCCAGGAACGATCGGAAGATCCGCGTCGGGGTGGTCATCTCCGATGCCAGGGACAAGACGGTCACCGTGGCGGTGCCCGCTTCCCGCAAGCACCCGCGCTACGACAAGATGGTCCGTCGCACCACCAAGCTGCACGCCCATGACGAGGCCAACGACGCTCGCGTCGGGGACACGGTCCGGATCATGGAGACCCGCCCGCTCTCCAAGCAGAAGCGATGGCGGGTGGTCGAGATCGTTGAGCGCGCCAGATGATCCAGCAGGAGTCCCGTCTCAAGGTGGCCGACAACACCGGTGCCCGCGAATTGCTCTGCATTCGGGTCCTGGGCGGCTCTGCGCGCCGCTATGCCGGGGTCGGCGACGTCATCGTCGGCACGGTGAAGGAGGCGACTCCAGGGGGCACGGTGCGCAAGGGGGAGGTGGTCCGCGCCGTGGTGGTCCGGACCAAGAAGGAGTCACGGCGGCCCGACGGAACGTACATCCGATTCGACGACAACGCTTGCGTGATCATCGATCCCAACCGCCAGCCCAGGGGCACCCGCATCTTCGGGCCGGTGGCACGTGAACTACGAGACCAACGGTTCATGCGGATCGTCTCGCTGGCGCCAGAGGTTTTGTGAGGAGTTATGAAGCTGAAGACAGGTGACAAGGTGATAGTGATCGCCGGCAAGGACACCGGCAAGGAGTCGCTCGTGTCCCGGGTGTTCCCCCGGAAGGGCAAGGTCCTCGTGGAAGGGGTCAACACCGCCAAGCGTCACACCAAGCCGACCGGGGCAACCATGCAGGGCGGGATCATCGACAAGGACATGCCCATCGATGTCTCCAACGTGATGATCGTCTGTGAGAAGTGCGGTCCCACCCGCATCGGGCACCGCGTTGACGACAAGGGCCACAAGCACCGGGTCTGTGTCAAATGCGGGGGTGAGCTGTGAGCGCCCAGCCCCGCCTGAAGACGCTCTACCAAGAGGAGATCGCTCCCCGGCTCAGGGAGGAGCTGGGGCTCGAGAACCCGATGGAGGTCCCAACCCTGGAGAAGATCGTCCTCAACATGGGGCTCGGCGAGGCCGTGCAGGACAAGAAGGCCATCGACGAGGCTCTCGACGAGCTCGGGCTCATCTCCGGCCAGAAGCCCAGGGTGAACAAGGCCCGCAAGTCGATCGCCAACTTCAAGGTGCGCGAGGGGACGCCCATCGGGGTATCGGTGACCCTCAGGGGGGCCAGGATGTGGGAGTTCTTCGATCGGCTCCTCGCCGTGGCCATCCCACGGGTGCGTGACTTCAGAGGACTCAGCCCTCGAGCCTTCGACGGACGGGGCAACTACAGCGTGGGCGCATCCGAGCAGCTCATCTTTCCCGAGATCGACTTCGACAAAGTGACGACCACCCGTGGTCTCAACATCACCATCGTCACTACCGCAGACAACGACGACGACGGCAGAGCGCTGCTCAGCGCATTCGGATTCCCCTTCCGCAGGGTGGGGGCCGATGTGTCCGGGTCATGACAGGAGGATTCAAATGGCCAAGAAATCACTGATCGCCAAAGCAAAGAAGAAGCCCAAGTTCAAGGTGAGGGCGTACAACCGCTGCGAACGTTGCGGGCGGGCCCGCGCCTACCTTCGTGACTTCGGCATGTGCCGCATCTGCGTTCGCGAGCTCGCCTCGCGCGGCGAGCTACCCGGCGTGAGAAAGGCGTCGTTGTGAGTTCGATCAACGATCCCATCGCCGACATGCTCACTCGGCTTCGCAACGCGGTGGCCGTTGGCCATGAGCGCGTCTCGATGCCGTCGTCGAAGCTGAAGGTCACCATCGCCCAGATCCTGGTGGACGAGGGCTATATCGACAGATACGAGCTGAGCGAGAACGGCCACCGCAAGAGTCTGGAGCTCGTCCTCCGCTACGGCGAGCGCCGCCAACCCGCCATCGAGGGAATCAAGCGGATCTCCCGCCCCGGGCATCGTGTGTACAAGGGTGCCTCCGACCTGCCCCGGGTGCAGGGTGGCTTGGGCGTCGCCGTGGTGTCCACCAGCCAAGGGCTCATGCCCGACCGCGAAGCGCGGCGTCGCCGGCTCGGCGGAGAGATCCTCTGCGAGGTGTGGTGAGATGAGCCGGATCGGTTTGAAGCCGGTTCCCGTGCCCTCCGGTGTCGAGGTGACCATCGACGGGACCAAGGTGACCGTCAAGGGTTCCAAGGGGGAGCTCAGACGTGAGTTCAGCGAGGGCATCTCATTCGAGATGTCCGACGGGGAGGTAATGGTGAGTCGCGCCGACGACAGCCGGGAGTCGAAGGCTCTCCACGGGCTCTCCCGCGCCCTCCTCCACAACATGGTCGTGGGGGTGACCGAGGGCTTCTCCAGACGGCTCGAGATCCAGGGTGTTGGTTACCGGGCATCGCTGAAGGGAAGCGACATCGAGCTGCAGGTTGGCTTCAGTCACGCGGTCATGGTCTCCGCCCCGGAAGGGATCGACTTCGAGGTGCCCGAGCCCACCAGAATCAGCGTGAGCGGCATCGACAAACAGCAAGTTGGCCAGGTCGCCGCAGACATCCGCGCCGTCAGGCCGCCCGAGCCCTACAAGGGCAAGGGGATCCGATACGAGGGCGAGTACGTGCGGCGTAAAGCCGGAAAGGCCGGCAAGTGATGGCCAGGACGCGCAGACAGGCCCGCGCCGCCCGTCACACCCGGGTGCG
The DNA here is from genome assembly GCA_964485005.1 of uncultured Acidimicrobiaceae bacterium. Classification (GTDB taxonomy): domain Bacteria; phylum Actinomycetota; class Acidimicrobiia; order Spongiisociales; family ZC4RG35; genus JAHWLC01. Next base: position 3,477 of record CAZAHX010000068.1, read on the forward strand.
CAAGCGCGTCCGGGGCTCCGGGGAGCGTCCCCGTCTCGCCGTGTATCGCTCCAACAAGTACATCTACGCCCAGGTGATCGACGACACCGAGGGCCGCACCCTCGTCGCCGCCTCCTCCCAGGAGCCAGATCTGAGAGGGGATAGGCTCAACGTGGAGACTGCGGCCAAGGTCGGCGCCTTGCTGGGCAGCCGCGCCAAGGACGCCGGAGTGAGCTCAGTGGTGTTCGACCGCGGCGGATACAGGTACCACGGGCGGGTGAAGGCACTCGCCGAAGCGGCCCGCGAAGCAGGACTCGAGTTTTAGGAGACTTTTCCAATGGCACGACAACAACGACCCGGCTCGGAACAGAGTCAATACGACGAGAGGGTCATCCAGATCAACAGAGTGGCCAAGGTGGTCAAGGGTGGCCGTCGCTTCAGCTTCACTGCGCTCGTCGTCGTCGGTGACGGCAACGGCAAGGTGGGCATCGGCTACGGCAAGGCCCGGGAGGTGCCCGCCGCCATCCAGAAGGGCATCGAGTCGGCGCGGCGCAGCATGGAGCTCATCCCCATGGCCGGCCAGACCGTGATCCATGAGATGGTCGGGGAGTACGGTGCTTCCCGGGTGATGATCAAGCCGGCCGCCCCGGGCACCGGGGTCATCGCCGGGGGAGCGGTTCGTCAGATCCTCGAGGCCGCCGGTATCAGGGATGCGCTGGCCAAGTCGCTCGGGTCGCCCACCCACCTCAACGTGGCCAAGGCGGCAATGGCGGCTCTGCACGGGCAGCGGCGCCCGGACGAGGTGGCCAAGCGCCGGGGGAAGAATGCCGAGGACATCGTGCCACCGGCCCTACTCGCCGCCTACAACTCGACCGAGGCGATGCGCGCCCGACCCGAGGATGGGTGATCATGGCCAAGACGAAGGTCGTCAAGGTCACCCTGAAGCGTTCCCCGATCGGTGAGAAGCCGAAGACACGGGCGACCGTCGAGGGTCTCGGTCTGCACAGGATCCACCAGACGGTGGAGCGCCCCGACACGCCCAGCCTGCGAGGGATGATCGACAGGGTGAAGCATCTCGTAGAAGTGGAGGAGAGCTGATGAGCGAAGAGAAGAAGAAGTTGAGCCTCCACGACCTCCAGCCCGCCGAGGGATCCAAGAAGAAGCGGATCAGGGTGGGTCGTGGCGAGGCGGGCCGACGGGGAAAGACCGCCGGTCGCGGTACCAAGGGGCTGAAGGCGCGCAGCAAGCTCCGGCCCGGCTTCGAGGGCGGTCAGACTCCGCTCACGATGAGGATGCCCAAGCTGAAGGGGTTCACCAACCCCAACAAGGAGGAGTACGCCATCGTCAATCTGACCGGTCTGGGGGACTTCGATGCGGGCAGCGAGGTGAGCCCGGAGAGCCTCCGCGAGCGCGGTCTCATCCGTCATCGGGGATTGGTAAAAGTGCTCGGCGAGGGCGAGATCGACCGGGCCCTCACCGTGCGGGTCCATGCCGTCAGCGCCTCGGCACGGGAGAAGATCGAGAAGGCCGGCGGGTCGGTCGAGCTCATCGAGGAATGAGCCCCGCACCTACACGCCGGAATCAACCACACTGTGGGGACACCCGCCCGCTGAGTGCGGGGTAGCTCATGCTTTCCATATACCGAAACATGTTCAAGGTCCCGGACCTCCGGGTGAAGATCTTGTTCACGTTGGCCATGTTCCTGGTCTATCGGATCGGAGCCGCGGTCCCGGTGCCGGGGATCGACCTCGACGCTCTCAGGCTGTTCCAGGAACAGCAGCAGGCGGGTGGGATCTACGGGCTGATCAATCTGTTCTCCGGTGGCGCCCTCGAGCAGATGTCAGTGTTCGCCCTGGGGATCATCCCCTACATCACCGCCTCGATCATCATGCAGCTCCTGGCGGTGGTGATCCCCAAGCTGAAGACGCTCCAGGAGGAGGGGGAGTCAGGGCGCAAGGTGATCACCCAGTGGACCCGGTATCTCACCGTCATCCTGGGTCTGATCCAGTCCACCGGCTTCACCTTCCTCTTCCACTCCGGTCAGTTCACCGGGGGAATCGATCTCATCCCTCAGTACACACCAGGACGGGTGATCCTCATCGTGCTCACGATGACCGCAGGAACGGCGATGGTGATGTGGCTCGGCGAGCTGATCACCCAGCGCGGAGTGGGCAACGGGATGTCGCTGATCATCACCATCTCCATCATCAGCCAGTTCCCCTTCGTCATGGGGCAGATTTGGACACAGACCGCCCAGATCGGGCGCTGGACCCAGTTCATCGTGATCATGGCGGTGTTCCTCTTCATGATCGCCGCCATCATCTACGTCGACCAGGGTCAGCGCCGCATCCCAATCCAGTTCGCCAAGCGGGTGAGGGGCCGGCGGGTGATGGGGGGCCAGTCCACCTACATCCCGCTCAAGGTGAACACCGGCGGGGTGATCCCGGTGATCTTCGCCACTTCGGTGCTGTTGATCCCCTCGTTGATCATCACCGCCATCCCCTCCAACGCCGCCTGGGTCCAAGCCGTCTTCCGGTGGATCAACGAGAACATGGGAGCGGGAGTACAGGGGACGACCTGGTGGTACATCTTCATCCTCTTCGCCCTGATCATCTTCTTCACCTACTTCTACACCGCCATCCAGTTCGACCCCACCCAGCAGGCGGAGATGATCCAGCGTCAGGGCGGGTTCGTCCCCGGGGTCCGGCCCGGTCGTCAGACCGAGCGACACCTCGCCCACATCCTCAACCGGATCACCCTCCCCGGGTCGATCTTCCTGGCAACCATCTCGGTGCTCCCGGCAATAGCGGGCGCGGTTTGGAACATCCAGATCGCCTTCTCCGGCGTCTCGATCCTCATCGTGGTCGGTGTCGCACTGGAGACCATGAAGCAGATCGAGTCCCAGCTCACGATGCGCAACTACGAGGGGATCTTGACTTGAACAAGTGTGAGCAGATGATGTCGTACAACAACGCCAAATACTCACACTCATGAGGTTGCTGTTCATCGGACCACCCGGGGCGGGCAAGGGGACTCAGGCCGATCTGGTGGCGGAGCGACTCGGCATCCCCCACATCTCCACCGGCGACATGTTCCGTGACCACGTGTCTCGGGGCACCGAGCTGGGGCGCCGGGTGGACGCCATCATGGCCGCCGGCGACTACGTGCCCGACGAGATCACTGTGACGATGCTCGAGGAGCGATTCAACCAGCCCGACGCCGAACGCGGCTTTATCCTCGACGGGTTTCCCCGGACCCTTGGCCAGGTGGAATCGCTCGACTCGCTGCTCGGCGAGAACGGCCTCGACCTGGTGGTGGTGTTCAAGGTGGACGAGGACGAACTCGCCTCCCGCATGCTCACCAGGGGCCGGACCGACGACACCATGGAGACGATCCAAAACCGCCTCTGGGTCTACAACGAGCAGACCCAGCCTCTCATCGACCTCTATTCCACGCGGGGGCTGACCGCCACCATCGACGGGATAGGGGACATCGACGAGGTGACCGAGCGGATCCTCGCCGTGCTTCCCGAGGGGGAGGGATGATCACCATCAAGAGCCGACGCGAGTTCGCCAAGATGGCTCGAGCCGGGGCGGTGGTCGCCACGGTCCACGAGGAGGTGCGACAGGCCGCCCGACCCGGTGTCTCCCTCGACGAGCTCGACGAGATCGGCGCCAAGGTGATCGCCGCCCACGGTTGCACCCCCTCCTTTCTCGGTTATCTCGACTATCCCAAGAGCCTCTGTCTCTCACCCAACGACGTCATCGTTCACGGCATCCCCAACGGCTACCGCCTCCGTGAAGGCGACATCCTCGCTGTCGACGCCGGAGCCGTTTACGAAGGATTCCACGGGGACGCCGCCTTCACCATGGCCATCGGCGAGGTGAGCGAACCCGCCAGAGACCTCATCGCCACCACCGAGGAGGCGATGTGGGCCGGGATCAGGGCGATCCGCAAGGGGGCTCGGCTTGGCGACGTCGGATCGGCGATTCACCGGGTCGGCGCGGCGGCCGGGTACGGGGTGGTCGAGGAGTATGTGGGGCACGGGATCGGCCGGCAGATGCACGAGGAGCCCCAGGTGCCCAACTACGGGACTCCGGGCAAGGGTATGAAACTTCGCACCGGGATGGCCCTTTGCGTCGAGCCGATGTTCAACCTCGGGGATCGGCACACCAAAGTCGACTCGGACGGGTGGACGGTGCGAACCGCCGACGGGACCCTGTCGGCGCATTGGGAGCACACTGTCGCGTTGACACCCGATGGCCCGATGGTGCTCACCACCGGGGAAGAGCCCCTCCCCGTCGAATTTGAGGAGGCGGAGGCCCATCGCTAGCATTCGCAGGTGTCCTGAGCCCGTTGCGGGCCAGGAGATCATTTCGGTCCAGGGCATCGTCGCCCGCAGCCACTTTGGACGCCCCGATTTGGTTGCGCCCGATGATGACCTGGCCCCGCTCGCGCCCGAGGGCCCGGAGACGCAATGAAGGTAAGACCGTCGACAAAGAAGATGTGTGACAGGTGCCGGATCATCCGGCGGCGCGGACGCGTCTGGGTGATCTGCACGAACCCCCGTCACAAGCAACGCCAGGGTTGAAAGGTCACTGATGGCACGTATCGCAGGAGTTGACCTACCGAGAGACAAGCGGCTCGAGATCGGGCTGACCTACATCTACGGCGTGGGCCTGAGCAAGGCGCAGGAGATATGCGAGGCGACCGGTGTCGACCCCGATACCAGGGTGCGCTCACTGACCGACGACGAGGCGGCCAAGGTTCGCCGGTACATCGAGTCGAATCTCAAGGTCGAGGGTGACCTGCGACGCGAGGTGCAGCAGGACATCAAGAGGAAGATCGAGATCGGCAGCTATCAGGGCATGCGTCATCGCCGCGGCCTCCCCGTGCGCGGCCAGCGCACCCACACCAACGCCAGGGGACGAAAGGGCCGGCGGGTGGCGATCGCAGGGAAGAAGAAGGTCACGAAGTAGCAATGGCAAAAGAACAGCAGCAGCCGGGTGGCAGCAAGCGGGTCAGACGTCGGGAGCGCAAGAACGTGGCACACGGCCAGGCGCACATCAAGGCGAGCTTCAACAACACCATCATCAACATCACCGACCAGACCGGGGCCAGCATCGCCTGGACCTCCGGCGG
>CAZAHX010000069.1:0-8486 GCA_964485005.1 uncultured Acidimicrobiaceae bacterium
TCCGCCCGTCGTTGCGCAGTGACTCCGACATCAGGGTCAGCTTCGACTGGAACTCCTCGGAGGCCGGGATACAGGTGGGGTGGATCTGGGTGAAGCCGGGGTCTGCGAGGCCGGCGCCCTTGCGATGCGCCCTCCAGATGGCGGTGACATTGCACGCCATGGCGTTGGTGGACAGGTAGTACACGTTGGAGTAGCCCCCGGTGGCCAGGACCACGGCGTGCCCGGAGTGGCTGGAGACCTCCCCGGTCTTCAGGTCGCGGACCACGATGCCCACGGCGCGCCCTTCCTTGACCACCAGGTCGAGCATCTCCATTCGGGTGTGAAGCCTTACCTTGCCCGCATCGACCTGGCGCATCAGCGCCTGGTAGGCGCCGAGGAGGAGCTGCTGGCCGGTCTGGCCCCTGGCGTAGAAGGTACGCGCCACCTGGGCCCCGCCGAAGGACCGGTTGTCGAGGAGTCCCCCGTACTCGCGGGCGAAGGGCACCCCTTGTGCGGTGGCCTGGTCGATTATCTCGGTGGAGACGTCAGCGAGGCGGTAGACGTTGGCCTCACGGCTCCGGTAATCGCCGCCCTTGATGGTGTCGTAGAAGAGGCGGTAGACCGAGTCGCCGTCGTTGTGATAGTTCTTGGCGGCGTTTATCCCCCCTTGGGCGGCGATGGAGTGGGCCCGGCGCGGGGAGTCGTGGAAGGTGAACACCTCCACCTCGTAGCCCAGCTCGGCGAGGGTGGCCGCCGCCGAGGCGCCGGCGAGGCCGGTGCCCACCATGATGATCTTGAACTTCCGCTTGTTGGCCGGGTTGACCAGGTCGACCTCGAACTGGTGACGCTCCCACTTCTCCTCGAGGGGCCCGGCCGGGGTCTTCGCCGTCAGGTCCAGGCTCATCTCAGGAACCCGAAGGCGACGGCCAAGGGAGGGGCAATGAACCCGATGGTGATCACCGTGGCCACCCCGATCGCCAGATAGCGCCGCCACAGGTTGAACCGGGGGTGGTTGATTCCCAGGCTCTGGAACATCGACCAGGCCCCGTGATAGAGGTGGATGCCGAGCAGCACCATGGCGACCACATAGAGGAAGGTCACCGCCGGACGGGAGAAGGTCGCCACGAAGTTGGCGAAGACCGCGCCCCGCTCCCAGGTCTCCGGGGCGGCCGGCTCGATTCCCCAGGTGAAGTCGGCGAGGTGGAAGAAGAGGAAGGCGAGGAAGATGAACCCGCTCCAGCGCATGGTGCGCCCCGCGTAGTCGGCGACGACGTACTCCCGCGGCCCCTGATAGTCCACCGGCCGTGCCCGACGATTCATCAGCGTCAGCGAGTAGGCGGCGTGGACGTGGAGGGCGAAGATGACGATGAGACCGGTGCGAAGAATCCAGAGGAAGACGTGCTCGGGGAGGAGCGGGGTGAACAGGTCGCGGAGGGCCTCGCCGTAGACATCGATGTCCGCCCGCCCTTCGACCTCGGGGAGGAACATCTTGAGATTGCCCACCATGTGGGTCAGGGAGAACCCGATGAGCCCGATCCCGGTGAGCGCCATCACCCACTTCTTCCCCACCGCCGACCGGTAGAACCCGATCAGGAGGGGAGCGCTCTTCTCTTCGGTCGGAACGGTCACTTCTCGCATTATGCCAGCGTGCCCGGTTCCCGCCGTCACCCGCAGAAACGGCCGGGGGCCCCTTGACGGATCGTCGGCGATGACATAATCTCAAACTTGTAATTACAAGGTTGTGAGGAGACCAAATGCAGAGCAAGCTCATCGAGGCACTCGCGGTAGGTGAGCTTGCCTGGCAGGACTACGCCAACTGTCGCGGCGCAGACGCCGATCTGTTTTTCCCGGAGCGGGGAGCGTCCACCCGGAAGGCCAAGTCGATATGCGCCGCCTGCGAGGTGAAGGCGGAGTGCCTCGACTACGCCATCGAGATGGGTGAGAAGTTCGGCATCTGGGGAGGGCTCAGCGAGCGGGAGCGTCGCCGGGTGCGCCGGGAGCGGTCGACACGCCAGCGCCACGCCGTCTGATCGTCTGGCGACGGACCGCTAGAGATACGGACCGCTAGAGATAGAGCCCCGAGGACCCGTCCTCTTTCTCCGCGGGCTTGCCCAACGCCCTCTTCTGCACCTCGGCGAGCTGGCTTTGCGCTGCCATCTGCTGGCTCCAGAGGGTGGCTTGAATCCCGTGGAAGAGCCCCTCCAGCCATCCGATGAGCTGGGCCTGGGCCACCCTGAGCTCGGCCTCGGTGACCCCGTCGGTGTTGAGCGGGATCATGATCTCGTTGAACTCGTCCTGGAGGTCGTCGGAGAGGACGGGCCGCAACTCTTCGATTGATTTGGCGTGGACGGTGGCGAGACGTGCCCGTCCGCCTTCGTCGAGCGGGGCCTGGCGGGCCTCCTCCAGCATGGCCCGTGTCATCGCCGCGATGCGGATCAGCTTGCTGGGATGGCTGACCCCCGGATCGTCGCGCTCCTCGACGGGCTGGGCTTCCACGGTGTCGGGCTTGACCGGTGAGGATTCCATGCCGCCACCCTATAGCGGGGGCGGTGCCTAGTCCCCGGCGACGAAGAACAGCCAGTTCCCGTTCTCGTCGATCCCGACCCGCCAGCCGGCATAGCTGCCGAATCCGGCGATCTGGTCCAACTCTTCCTCTGTGTAGATCTCGAGCAGTTCGGCACGATGGTCCTCGGGAATGTCCTCCCAACGCTCGTAGGCCACCGCGGCCGGCCACACATAGATCCTCGGATCGTGCTCCCCCTCGAGGACCGTGTGCGAGGTCTCGAACAGCTCGAGCAGGGTGCCCAACTCACCGCGACCCTCGGCTTCCCACATCTTCAGGTTCTCCACCCCTCCGCCCCCGAAGCTGGTGACGAACCCGGGGGCGGCAACGCCGGCCAGTCCGTCGATGGAGCACATCGAGGCGAAGAGGATGATGGCCTGTGCTTTCGCCGAGACCGCGGCGGGTAAGTCAGCGTCGAGCTCCGGCTGCGGGACACCGGTTGAAGAGCAGACGACGGGGTCCGCCGGCCCGGTGGTGGTCGGTGCGACTCCGACCGTGGTGGGCACGGGGAGGCTGCCACCCACCGGATCGGGCTCCGGGCCCATCAGCAGCGGGACCAGAGCGAAGACGACGAGAACGCCGGTAAACGCAGCGGCGAGGATCAGCCAGCCGGGTCTGGCCGGACGGGCTGACGGTATCGGCGGCGGCACCGCCTGCCGGGCGGCTCGGCGTGTCTCCTCGGAGGCTTGGCTCAGTCTGGTCTCGAGATCGCTCATGTTCATTCCTCGTTCAAATCGGAGAGACGGCGCCCCAGTGTCTCCCGGGCGCGATGGAGGTGTGACTTCACCGCTCCGCTGGAGCACCCCATGACCTCGCCGATCTCGTTGATGGTCAGCTGCCCCACGTAGTGCAGCACCACTGCCTGACGCTGCCGGCGGGGGAGATCGCCGACCTGGTCCCACATTTCCGTCGTCGCCGGTGACAGGTCCGGCATCTGAGTCTCTTGGTCCGCCCCTACCTTGGCGAGGGCTCGCCACTCAGCCCCGATGCGCCGGCGCATCGAGTTGGCCCGGTTGATCATCACCCGGCGGACCCATGCCTGGGGCGCGTCGTAGCGGGAGATCCGGTCCCAATGCCGGTGCGCAGCCAGAAACGATTCCTGGGCGAGGTCTTCGGCCGCGGCGCCATCCCTGAGCAGAGCCCGGGCCATCGCCACGATGTTCCGGTACTCGCTGCGGTAGAAGTTCTCGAAGGAGATCGACCGGCTTGTGGTCTCTGCGGCGATGGATGCTCTCCTGGTGGTCTTCGAATCCGTCATCGTGTGATAACACGCACTGGCACGGGATTCGGTTTACCTGGATGACGGTCTGGTGAGAATACGGCCCGCCGCCCGACCCCCTTAAACTTGGATGCCGAGTCTCGTATCATCCCCTCATATGACGATGAGGACGACTAATGGCTGAGGAATACCCCCCGATTCTCGATGCGGCGCAAGTGGCGGAGCTGCTGAGCATGAACGTGCAGATGGTTCGGCGCTATGCCCGGGAGGGGCGACTTCCCGCCTACAAGCTCCCCGGCGGACGGACCTTCAAGTTCTTCAGGGACGAGATCTACCAGTTCCTGCGCTCCCATCCGGTGGCCGCCGCCGAGGAGCCCGATGTCAGCGAAACTCCGAAGAGCGGATGACCGCAAGGATCCTGCCCGTCGCAACATAGAGGTGGCGCCCGTCGGCGTCCTTGAACTCGACATGGTCTCCGGCCACCACGTCGATGGAACCGATGGCGAACTCACCGGCCGGGAAGGCGAGCCTGACCACGATGCCGCTCTCGGCGTTTTCGAAGAGCGCCGCCCGGAGCGACTCTGGCCCGGTCGGCCAGGTCTCGGCGGGCTCCCCAACCGGAAGCACCGACCAGGTGGCCGCCTCCAGTCGGACCTCGCAGAGCTGGCCCGCACCTTGGATGGTGGCGAAGTCCTCTCCGGCCCAGACCACCGCCCCCGAGAACGTATGACTACTGAACTCGATGGAGGCGCGCTGGCCCTTGTTGACCATTTCCTTGGCTACGTCATTCAGGGTCAGACGTCGTCGCCTTCCCAACTCGGTGAGACGCTCGTCCTCCGCGGCCTCCTCGGCCCACTCCCTCCCGGCTCCCTGTCGGAGCTCGGCAGCGAGATCGGGATCGGGTCCGTTTTCCATGATTGTCCCCTTTTCGCGCTCTCGACACGCGATGTCGCCTAAAGGATAGGTTGCCACTGGTGGGTTTTCCCTCTGCGATCACGAGGGAAGCGGGCACCTCGCCGTCGACACGACGTCGTCCCGGGCGCCGTCTGTCCGGCTCACACCTCTTCATCGGTCTCGTCGCGGTCCTCGCCTTCGTCTTCAACTACCTGGCGCTCCAGGACCGCGAAGCCACCACCTTGGTGGCGGTCGCCGCCCGGGACCTCCCCGCCGGGTCCCCGCTCCAGGCCGACGACGTCCGATTTGTCCCGGTGCCCTCCGACTTCGACGGTGTGGGCTCCCTGCTCACCGAAGCCGAGCTCGACACCAGAGAGGGTTGGTTCCTGGACCGGCCGGTGGGGACCGATGGAGTCATCGACAAGAGCGTGCTTAGTGAACCGGGTGCCCCTTCGGGCCTCCGGGCCATGAGCATCCCGGTCGGGTTGGAGCACGCCGTCGGAGGTGGTATCGGCGCCGGTGACCGCGTCGATGTGATCAGCACTGCGAGCGGCGCGGCGGCCTATGTCGTTTCGGATGTCTCCGTGCTGTCCGTGGCGGATCGCGACGCTGCACCTCTGGGAGCCATAGGGGCCTATCACATAGTGGTAGCGGTCGACGCCGGCCAGGCGCTCCTCCTAGCTGAGGCAATCGCTGACGGGTCCCTCGAGGTGGTGCGATCTACAGGAGCACGCCCTGTCGGTGAGGGAGGGAGCGGATGATTCCCGACATCGCCCTGGCGGCGTCAGCCCGTGATTGGCCCGACCGGTTCCACCGGCATCTCCTGGATCATGGAGGGGCCCGCGTCGTCGGCCGGGTCCTCGGTGCCGAGCAGGCGACCGCAGAGACCTACGAAGTCCTCTTCATCGATGATGTGTGCTCGTTTCTCACGCCACGGCTGGTGACCACGCTCCGCGCCGCGGGTGTGGAGGTCATCGGGGTGTTCGACCCTGGAGACGGATCCGACGCCAAGCGCCGTCTTCTCGAATGCGGCATCAGTGACGTCATCGAGAGCGATGCGGAGGCAGAAGAGATGCTGGAGCTAGCGCGGGCCGCTATCGGGCACCGCTCGCCGAGGGCCGCATCGGGCCCCGCTCCAAGCCGGCTTGGTTGGACGATCGGGATCACAGGGGCCACCCCCGGCGTCGGCGCTACCGAGGTCGCGATCGGCCTCGCCGCTTCCGCCGCCGTCGATCTCGACGTCGCCCTCGTCGATCTAGATCCCTACTGGCCCAGCGTTGCGCCCCGACTCGATCTGCCACTCCACCCCAACGTGCGCACCGCCATCGACTTCGCGCTCCACCAGCCCGACCAGCTTTCGCGCGCCTTTCACCGGCAGGGTCGACTGACGGTGGTCGGTGGGGTGGCAGACAAGGGGGCTGGCGCTCCGCTCAGCCATGTTGAGGCGGAGATTCTCCTGGAAGCCCTGGCGGTGACCGCCGAACTGGTCGTCGTCGATCTCGGACCCTTGGATCGAGCCCTTAGACCGCTGGTTCCCCGGTTCAACACGCTTGCCATTGTGGGCAGCGGTGACCCGGTCGGAGTCACCAGGATGCTTCGCACCGTCGAGGCTGCAATCGAAGTTGCCTCAGAGGCGTCAATGGTGCTGGTGGCCAACAAGGTCCCGGGTCGGCCTTTCCATCACGCCGAGGTGCGCACAGAGCTCGCCGGCGCATGGCCCGACCTTCCCGTGCTCATACTTCCCGAGGACTCCGGTCTCATCCAGGCGGCCTGGGAAGGGAGAGCCTCCTCGAAGGGCTCCTTCTCCAAGGCCATCGGGCGGGCGGCCGCTCTCATCACCGACAGCGTGGCGCCATGACCCTTGATGTCTACGAGGAATTGCGAAGGAAGGCCCTTGCGCTGGTCGACGGGGCGGGCCTGGACCCGGCCACCGAGCGGGATGCTCTGAGGAGCCTCCTCGAGTCGACGGTCGAGGACTATCAGCGTCACGCTCACCTCGGGCAGGGCCGTTCCCTGGCGGACCCCGTCGCCACCGTCGACCGGCTCGTGCAGTCAATGACGGGTGGCGGCCCCCTCGGCCGGCTGTTGGAGCGGGATGACGTGGAGGAGATCTTCATCGAAGGGGATCAGGTCACCTATCTCGAGGTTGGAGGGATGCTCAAGAGCTCCGAAGCGCCGGCGAGCGAGGCCGAGAACAAACAACTCTTGGAACAACTCATCGGGGCCACCGATCGCCGCCTCGATGCCGCCAACCCGATCGCCCAGGCGCGCATCCTCGGCGGGTCCGCCCGGCTCACCGCGGTGATCCCCCCGGTCAGCGATCATCTTTCGGCGACGATTCGCCGATACGCGATGCGTAGGGAAACCCTTGCATCCTTGGTGTCGCTGGGCTCCCTGAGCGAAGCGGCTGCTTCCTTCCTCCAAGCGGCGATGGCAGCCTCGGCATCGGTGATCGTCTCCGGGCCGCCGGGCGCAGGCAAGACCTCGTTCTTGTCCGCCCTCATCGCATCGGTGCCTATCGAGCACTGCATCAGATGCTGTGAGGAGGTGCGCGAGTTGCATGTCCCGCTCCTACATGGCTCCTATTACGAGGCACGCCCGCCATCTCTGGACGGCACCGGAGAGATCGGCCTACGCGACCTTGTCAAGGTCACGCTGGCGATGCGGCCCGACTTGATCGTCGTGGGCGAGGTTCGTGGCGCCGAGGCTTTCGAGCTGACCAGGGCTGCCAACGCCGGGTGCGGCATGGCCTGCACGATCCACGCCAACTCGGCTTCCGACGCGCTGCACGCGTTGGTCAACGCGGCGCTGATGGCCGGCGAGAACGTTCCCGAGCCGGTGGTACGCCGGGTTTTCTCCTCCTCCATCGATCTCGTGGTCCATCTCGACCGCGGGGTGGGCCCAGCCGGGAACAAGATGCTGAGGCAGACCATGGAGATCAGGGCGGTCGTGCCCGCCCTCCACGAAGACTTCTCCACCGAGCCGATCTTCATCAGGGAGCGTCTCGGGGCGCCGTTGGAATGGACCGGAGCGCTTCCTCCCGAGGCGCTGAGCAGGAGACTGGAGCGGGCGATGCCCCATCGGGTCACTCTGGCCAGTTTCTTGCGGGACGGGTCCGGCTGGTGACCCTTCTCGCTTCTCTGGCCACGGCTGTCGCCGCCCTCCTCATCGCCCATCGGGCTTTGGACAATGTGGGGCGCCGTCCCCGGCTGAAGAGACGCGGGGTCGTTCCCGGGCTGGATGTCAGCCCACTCCGGTTCTGGTCCACCGTGCTGGGTGCAGCGACTCTCGCCTTTCTCTTGGTCTATGCCCTCACCGGCCTCCCAGTCGTCTCCGCAGTGCCCGCCGTCGTGGTGGCCACCTTGCCCCGCGCCTATCTGCTCAAGAAGAGGGCGGAACGTATGGCAAGCGTGCAAGAGGCATGGCCGGACGGGATCCGAGACATCCTTGCCTCCGTGAGATCGGGGGCGTCGCTCCCGAATGCCGTCGAGGACCTCTCGATGTTCGGACCGGAACCTTTGAGAGATGCGTTCCAAGGATTCGCCGTCTACGCCCGAAGCCTCGGGGTGGTGAGGACGCTGGAGATGGTGAAACAGGATCTGGCCGACCCCACCTCCGACAGGGTTCTCGAGGTGCTGATCCTGGCTCACGAGCGGGGAGGGCGGGTGGTACCCGAGATCCTCCAGGACCTGGCCGAGGCGACCACCCGCGACCTTTGGACGATGGAACAGGTGAGGACCGAGGCTTTGGAGCAGAGGATTAACGCCCGCGTCGTGTTCGTGCTGCCCTGGATCGTTCTGGTCACCATGACATCGAGATCGGGTGCGTTTC
>CAZAHX010000070.1:0-4143 GCA_964485005.1 uncultured Acidimicrobiaceae bacterium
GCGTCGATGTCCAGCGGCTTCCGCTTGTGGACCAGACCCTGTCCCGGGGCTGCCACGAAGCCCAGGGGCCTCGCCTTGCGCGGGACACCCTGCAGGAAGTCGGATGCCTCCAGGGCCGGGTCGACCTGGAACCAGTCGCCGGACTTGGACCAGTAGACGGCCTGGATGCCGGCGAGGGCCCGGGCCACCTGGAGACCGGTGAGGATGGAGATGTCGTGCTCGTCGGAGGGCCCACCGAAGATGACGGCCCGGTTGGTTTTGCTCATGGGTAATGATCGGGGAGATCGTTCTCGTAGAGGACGGCGTCGCCGGGGCCCAAGTGCTCCCGGACCCAGGCGACGGCCTCCTCACGGGACTCGACGACGGTAACCGAAGCCGGGCCTGCAGCGGAGCCATCGAGGAGCGCCGGCCGGTTGCTCCTGCCCACGATCACCAGGTGATCGGCCACCCGGGACGCCTCGGCGGCGAAGTCGCGGTTCTCGTCCCACTGCTTGGTGCCCAGCTCGACCATGCCCGGTGTGACCACGGCAGTCCTTCCCCCGGCCCCTAACCCTGCCAGCCTCCTCAATCCGGCGCGGGCCCCCGCCGGATTGGAGTTGTAGGTGTCGTCGATGATCACAAGCCCGGAGTCGGCGCGGAGCACGCTCTGCCGATGCTCGGCAACGGGGAGTGTGGAGAGTCTGTCCACCATCTTCGAAGTGTCGATCCCCATGGCGAGCCCGATCCCGAGGGCCACCGCGAGGTTGGCCGGGAAAGCCCCTTCCGGCGTGGTCGCCACGACATCGCCGTCGATGATCACCTCGGCCCCGACCCGCACCCGGCCCCGATCCCCCGTGGAGACCTCGACGATCTCCATGGAGCCCGATCTCGCGCCGGCCAGTTCGGCGAGGAGAGGGTGGTCGACACAGACCACCCCGGTCGACGCCCGGTCGAGGATCTCCGACTTGGCGGCGACGATCGTCTCCTCGGTGCCGAAACGCTCGAGATGAACCGGGCCGATGGACACGATGGCCGACACGGTGGGTGTCAGCCACTCGCACATCTCGGCGATCTCGCCGGGCCCGTACGTCCCCATCTCCGCCACGAATACCTCGGTGCCCGGGGTGAGCACCTCGTTGACCGCCCTGGCCAGGCCCATCCGGTTGTTGAACGATCCCGGGCTGGCCACGGTACGGCGGGATGAGGCGACGAGATGAGCCGTGTACAGCTTGGTGGAGGTCTTGCCGTAGGAGCCGGTGATCGCCACCACCTCCGGCGCGATGGCTGCCAGCTTCCGCGCCGCCTGCTCCACCCATGGCGCGCCCAGGTCCCCCTCGACCGGCTTCAGGGCGAGGAGGATCAGGTCGATCAGGGCGGGGAGGGCGAAGAGGGCCGTCACCACGACGAATGGAGCGCCGGCCAGGCTCCCGCCGACGATCAGCCCGACCAGGATGATGCCGGTGGCGATGGCGAGACGGCGCAGCCGCGCCGTCCACACGAGAGGGGAAGTCACCCCCTTCACCGCCAGCCCTACCGGACCGACATGGGCGAGGGGAACCAGAAAGCCGGCCCACACAGTCCACAAGGACGCGACCACCCCGATGGTGGCCAGGGTGAGCAGGGCCTTGTTGAGGGATGTGGTCACCCACCACCGCCAGGCGAAACGGCTCACCGAGCCCGGGATGTAGTGCTCCCGCTGGGCGATACGCAGCCAGCGGAGGCCGGCGGGAACCGAGAACCCGGCCGAGGCCGCCGCCAGCCACCAGATCACGGCATCACCGACTCGATCGCCTGACGAAGACGCAAGGGAGCGGAGAGGGGAAGATGATGGCCCACCCCGGGGACGGTCTCGAGACGGGAAGATCCACCCGACCTGATGATGATGTCATGGGCCGCTCTGGCCACCGACAAGGGGACCTCGGTGTCGTCCTCCCCCCAGAGGAGGAGGACCGGGGAACGGATCGCGGCGAGTTGATCGGGATACTCCTCGTTGACCACCTTCACCAGGATGTCACGCATCACCCCGGAAGCGGCGCGGTAGTCGGCCGATCCTCTTCTCTTCTTCTCCATCTCCAAACGCTCGTCGGAGACGATTCCGATGCGATTGAGGGCGCGAACGAGCCGATAAGCGAGCGGCGTGCGTCGGGTCGCCGCCGGACGCAGGAGGGGTACCCCGGTGAGCACCAGCGGCCCCACCTGGTCCGGCCTGGAGGCGGCGAGGCAAACGGCGATCCTGCCCCCGAAGGAGTGCCCCACCAGCAGCGGGGGCCGCTGGAACTGGCCGAGGAGGCCGGCGACGATATCCGCGTAGCCCTCGGCGCCGATGACTCCGTCCGGCGCCGGGCTGGCCCCGAACCCGGGAAGATCGGGTGCGATGGCGGGGATCCCCTCCAGGCCAGAGACGAAATCCCTTCCCCGATGTCCCCATCCGTGCAGGGCGAGCACCCGGGGAGTGCCATCACCGAGCACCTCGGCGAACAGGTCACCGTCGGCATACGAGCGCAAAGCCAAGAAATCAATCCTCGATCTGAAGGGGCAAAGAGCCGAGAATACAACTGGGACCTCTGGATTCATGACCACCGAGACCCTCCAACCGACCGTGAACGTCGCGATGGCCCGATTCCGGGCATCGTTGCTTCGACGCGCCTCGGTGGTGGCATGGGTGGTGCTCATCATCATCGGGGGCCTGGCGTTGCACCGCGAGGTTTTCGCCGACTCCCGGTTCTATCTGCCTGCTCTCGGACTTGCCGCGCTCCTCTTCCTGTCCGTCGCCACCCGTTGGGATCGGATCCTGGCCACCTGGGCTGCCCCGTGGGTGGCCTCAGGTTGGCTGCTGGCGGTGGTGGTGGGGGTCACCACCATCGCCACGGTGCCCGAGCTCTCCGCGACCGCCGAGCCGATCCTCTTCGGGATCGCCGCGGTCTCGGGGCTGATGCTCACCTGGTGGGCCCACGCCTTCGTCAACGTCACCGTGGCGGTGGCGATCTATCAGCTGGCCGTGGCCAGCGGCTCGGCCGACGCCATCGCCGACGTCGTGGCTCCGGTAGTCACCGTCTTCGTCGTGGGCGCGGCGACCGCCCTCATCGGGCTCGAGTTCGAGAAGGAGGCGGTCACCTCGGCCGGCAAGGAGGCTCGCCTCCTCCAGCAGCGTCTCGATTTCGAGCGCCTCTACGCGGTCAGCGCCACCCTGGCCCGGGCGGAGTCGCTGGCCGAGATCGTCCCCCAGCTCGTGGGCACCATCTGCAAGTACCTCGACGCACAAGTGGGCGTGGTCCTGCTCCAGGACAACGAGCTGCAGCGTCTCGAGGTGATGAGCCCGATCTGGGTCAACGGCTACCCGCTGGACGCCGAGCAGATCACCGTGGAGATCAACGCTCCCAGCGTCGTCTCCCAGACCTATCGGGCGATCAAGCCGATATACGTGAAACAGGTCGAGGAGAGCAGCGACTCCCACATCCTCCTGCGCGAGCTGGGTTTGAAGCAGGCCCTGGTGGCGCCGCTCAAGGTGGAGTCGATGCGGGTGGGGGTGATCGTCGTCGGCGATCCCTACGTGGGAGACTTCACGGAGGACCAGCTCGAGCAGCTCGGCTCGCTCTCCGCCCCCGCCGGGCTGGTGCTCAGCCAGATCGGGAGATACGAGGCACAGGCCGAGATGGCCCGCCGGCTCGAGGAGGTCGCCCAGATGAAGTCGGACTTCGTGTCCACTGTCAGCCACGAGCTGCGCAGCCCGCTCACCTCCATCATCGGATCCCTCGACACCGTAAATCGGCCCGAGCTCGCTCCCACCGAGCCGACCTCACAACAGCTGCTGATCAGCGCCCGGCGCCAGGCCGGCCGACTCCAGCGGCTCATCGACGACCTCCTCATCGTCTCCCGTATCGACCGGGGGGCCATCCCCGTGCACCTCGAGTCGATCCCCGTCACGGAGCTGTTCGCCGAGATCAACAGGGTGGTCTCCATCGAGCCCACCACCACCGTCCAGCCCCCCGACCTGGCGGTGCGCGCCGACCGGGACCACGTCACCCGGATCCTCATCAACCTCGTCGAGAACGCCGCCAAGTACGCCCCGGACTCCCCCGTGGAGCTCTACGGATGGGAGCGGGGCAACCGAGCCTTCCTGGCCGTGGTCGACCACGGGCCCGGCATCCCGGAAGCCTCCAAGAA
>CAZAHX010000070.1:4243-8471 GCA_964485005.1 uncultured Acidimicrobiaceae bacterium
GAGCCTTCCTGGCCGTGGTCGACCACGGGCCCGGCATCCCGGAAGCCTCCAAGAACACGGTGTTCGACCGATTCACGCAGCTCGATCAGTCGGATACCCGATCCAAGGGCGGGACTGGGCTCGGGCTCTCCATCGTGAAGAGCCTCACCGAAGTGATGCGGGGATCAGTGCGGGTCGAGGACACCGACGGCGGGGGCGCGACGTTCGTCGTGGAGCTCCCCGTGGCCGTGCCCACCCAGGCGCACGTCCAGCCTCAGTCCTGACCGTCGCCGGAGCCTCCCGGCCCGGTGGCGACGGCATGAAACCCACCGTCGACGTGGACCACCTCGCCGGTGGTCATCGGCGCCCAATCGCTGAGCAGGACGCACACCATCCGTGCCACCGGGTCGGCATCGGATGTGTCCCAGGCGAGTGGTGATCGCTCCGCCCACACCTCGTCGAATCTCTCGAAGCCAGGGATCGACTTGGCGGCCACGGTCGCCAGCGGCCCGGCCGAGACCGCGTTCACCCTTATGTTGTGCTCCCCCAGGTCTCGGGCCAGATACCGGGTGACGCTCTGTAGCGCCGACTTGGCCACCCCCATCCAGTCGTAGGCCGGCCAAGCCTGGCTGTTGTCGAAGTCCATGGCGACCAGGGCCCCTCGCCCCGCCTTCTTCATCAGCGGGAGCAGCGCCACGGCGAGAGTCTTGTAGGAGAACGCCGAAGTCGTGAAGGCGGTCTGCGCCGACTCGGCCGGCGTGTCGAGGAAGTTGCCCCCGAGGGCGTCGGCGGGTGCGAAGGCGATGGCGTGGAGCGCCCCGTCCACCGACCCCCACCGCTGCTCGAGATCGGCGGTGAGAGCCTCCACGTGTGACGGGTCGTTGATGTCGAGCTCGAGCACGTCGCAGCCGGCGGGGAGTCTCTGCGCCGCCCGCTCGGTGAGGCGAAGACCCCGCCCGAACCCGGTGATCACGATCTCCGCCCCCTCCTCCTGAGCGATCCGGGCGGTGTGCCAGGCGATGGAGTCGTCGGTGAGCACCCCCGTGATGACCAGCCGCTTTCCCTCGAGCAGCATCAGAAGCTCTGTCCGAATGTCATGATCCCTCGTATTCCTAGACCCATGGCGAAGAGTAGGAGAAGGCCGTAGTACAGGGCGGGTCTCTTCCGGAGCTGGGCGCGGTAGATGTAGGCGAACGTGAAGGTGACCGCGATCAACACGCCATAGAAGACATGCTGGTTGCCCGGGTCGGTGCCGTCGATCGACATGGCGGCCACGCCGATGATGACCTGGCCCAGCAGCCCGACGATGGCGGCGCCCACCGCCCAGTAGAACTCCCTGGGAATGTTCTCCCTCCCCGCCATCGCCACTCCCCAGACTCCGACGACCCCGGCCAGACCGGCCGCGTACGGGCCCCACAGGGTGTGGACAGAGCTCACCGCCTGGAGGATAGATCGCCCGTTGCACCCCGTCTGACCTGGGATAAAATGGTGGCGGGAAGGAGGCTGTCCATGTATGAGGTGGTGGAGTTCGTCGAGGTGCGCGGTCACGCCGCACCGACCGAGACCGTGGTAGGGGTATTCCCCGATGAGAATGTGGCCGTCGAGGAGGCGAGACGAGCCCGCGCCGGGTTCGTAGGGTCCGGCCGGGACGACTACGCATGGTGGATTGTCCGCACGGTGGGTAAGAAGGTGGCAGCCTTCATCGCCGACTCGAAGAGCGACAAGGAGTTCGTCCTCGACCTGACCACCAACGAGTTGGTCGAGATCGCCTAGCGTCCCCGCCGTGCCCCAGCCACAACGCCCGCGTATGGCCTCCTACGGCGTGCCCGAGGAACCCGATGGGACCCTTCCCTGGTCCTGGGCGGAGCAGCGTCTCGTCGACAGCAGGAACTACTGGGTGGTGACCGTCGACGGCGACGGAGCCCCTCACGCCATGCCGGTGTGGGGCCTGTGGCGCCGCGGCGAGGACCAATTCTGGTTCTCCAGCGCTGCCGACTCCCTCAAGGCGAGGAATATCGCCTCCAACCCAAATGTGGTGGTGGCCGCCGACGACACCGTCGAGGTCGTCTCCGTCGAGGGGGTGGCCACCCCAGCCGAGGATCCTCGGGACGTCGCCGAGGAGTATGCCGCCAAGTATGAGACTGACCCGGAGGCGCAGCAACAGCTGGCCGACTCCTTCCTAAAGGGGTCGGTGTTCCGAGTGACCCCGGTGAGGGCCTTCGCAGTGATCGAGCGTCCCGCCGAGTTCTCCGAGCGGGCGACCCGCTGGGTGTGGTGACCGCGCTGCGAATCGTCGACGTCGCCGAGGGGCTGTGGGTCTGGCGCATGCCCCACCCCGATTGGGAGCCGGGCGAGGGTGGCGACCGCGTGGTCACCTCGACCTTCGTGGAGTCGAGGGGCGAGCGGGCGGTCCTCGACCCCCTGGCGCCGCCCGAAGACCCAAATGAGGTCTGGGACCGGCTCGACTCCAACCCGCCGACCATGGCCGTGGTCCTGAAGCCTGATCATGTCCGCAGCATCGACTACTTCGTGGAGCGCTATCGCTGCCGGGCATTCGGGCCAGATGTCTTCCAACGCGACGACATACCGAAGACGGAGCTGGAGTTGCTGCTCCCCGGCTTCCAGCTCCCCGGTGGGCTCCTCGCCCTCTACGACGGGCGGGGTCGCAACGAGACCCCGCTCTGGCTGCCGGAGCAGCGGACCATCGTGTTCTCCGATGCGCTCACCACGCTGGAGGGCGAGCTGCAGGTGTGGGGGACGCCGTGGCACGAGGAGCGGGCCCTTCCCGCGTTACGGGCGCTGCTCGACCTCCCCTTCGAGCGGGTGATCATCTCCCACGGCGAGCCGGTACACAGCCGCTCCGACTACGAGCAGGCTCTGGAGAGACCGCCGGCCTTCATCGACTAGAGGCGAGTGCCGATATCGAGGGCATGCCCTGGCGGAGATGGCGGACAGTCACCAGCTTGACGCTCCTGTTGACGGCAGCCTTGGTCGTCGCCGGGTGCTCGGCCGAGCCGGCGGTACGGATCCTCTTCGTGGGCAACAGCTACACCCACAGCAACGACCTCCCCGGGATGGTTCGCGACCTGGCGGGGGCCGCGAACCGACGGGTGGACACCGGCGTCATGGCACCGGGCGGCTGGTGGTGGCGGGATCACGCCGCATCGGAGAAGACGCTGGACGCCATCGCCGAGGGCGACTGGGACTTCGTCGTGCTCCAGGAGCAGAGCATGGTGCCCGCCCTGCCCGACATGGCGCGGCAGGTGAGCCGTCCGGCCGCGGTGGACCTCGCCGTCTCCGCCATCGAGAACGGCGCCCGCCCCGTCCTCTTCCTCACCTGGGGCCATCGCGACGGCAACACCGAGGTCAACCACACCGGTTACTCCTCGATGCAGGTGGCGATCGCCAACACCTATGGCGAGATCGGAGCGGCGGTCGCCGGTGAGATCGCTCCGGTGGGGATGGCCTGGTGGATGGCCCGGGAGGAGAGGCCGGACATCAATCTCTACCAACCGGACGGAAGCCACCCCAGCAGAGAGGGAAGCTACCTGGCAGCGGCGGTGATCACCGCCACCATCCTCAACCTGGGCCCCGACGAGCTGGACCGGTCGCTGGGGTTGACCGAGGAGACTGCCGCCGCCCTGCGCGGCTTCGCCGCCCGCGCCGTCAACGGTGAGGTGCCCTGGCGTCGGTGAATCGGTTTGCTATCGCAACGCCGGGGCCTACTCCATCAGCAGGTTGGCGTATTGGTCCCGGATCACTTAATAGCTTTCGTTGCCATTTCCGCACTACCTGAGGTTCAGTTCGGACAACGACACGATCGTCTTGTCAGGTTGGGGATCAGACGAATCGAGATCGCGGTCGGACCGGTTGAGCCACACCGATCCACAGCCAGCCTTATTGGCTCCGGCCACGTCGGTTGCAAGGGAGTCCCCAATGTGCCACATGTCCTGAGTAGAGACATCAAGACGGTCGGCCGTCAGCATGAACACCTCTGGATTCGGCTTGACCAGCCCGACATCGCCAGCGATCACGACCACGTCGAAGTGACCCGAGATTCTGAGGGCCTCGATCTTCTCCCGCTGGGAAGCGCCCGCGCCGTTGGTAAGCAAGGCGAGAGGGATTCCCTCAACAGAATCGAAGAACTGCGGAACATCGTCGTAAAGCCGTAAACAGGCCGGGAGCGCAGTTGCAAACACGGACAGTGCTTCCCCTAGCAGGCTCTCGTCTGTCATCCCGAGTGCCTGGA
>CAZAHX010000071.1:0-8452 GCA_964485005.1 uncultured Acidimicrobiaceae bacterium
CTCGGCGAGCCGGACGAACTCGTCGAACAACTGCTGCCGCTCCGGGCTCTCCGGCAGTTTCGACACCTCCTCGAAGGCCTTCTCCAGACTGTCACGAAGCTTCTCCCGGTCGCCCTTCTCGGCCTCCTCCAGCACCTTCTCCAGCGCCTTCTCGATCTCCTCGATCTCCTTGGGCTTGAACTCCGGTGGCTCCATTCCCTCGAGGAGCTGGGAGATGGTGAGAGCAATGGCTTCCGGGGTGTCGGGGGAGGTGGTGGTCGTGGTGGGGATGGTGGTGGTGGTCGTGGTGATCGTGGTGGTAGTCGTCGTGGAGGTGAGGGGAGGCGCCGTCTCCTCTGCCCCGGGGGAGAGGGCGAGAACCGCCAGGACCAGAGCCAGGGCGAGCAGCAACAACAACGGCCAGGCCAACCAGCGCGTTGACCGGTCGCGCTTCTTCTCGACCGTCATCACGCGGGTCGGCTCCCCTCCAGCCGCAACCGGCTCGGGCGCCGGGGCCGGAATCGGTGCGGTGGGGGCAACGTCTGCCTGGAGCGGCAGGGTGGTCCCCGCCATCAGCGCCGTGGCCAGGGCGCCTGCGGTTGCATGTCGTTTTGCCGGGTCCTTGTCCAGGGCCCGGAGCACGCCGGAAGCGATCTCCGGAGGGATGTCGGGCCCGAGTGGGGGCGCCGGATCGTCCCTGATCCGGGTGAGCAGGGCGGCAATGTTGTCGGCCTGGAACGGTTGGCGCCCGGTGAGCATCTCGTAGGCGACCGCGCCGAGCGAGTAGACGTCGGATGCGGGTGTGGCCGTGGCTCCAGCGAGGATCTCCGGGGCCATGTAGGCCAGGGTTCCCATCACCTCCCCGGAGTCGGTCACCAGCGTGGGATCTTCCATCGCCTGTGCGATGCCGAAGTCGGTGAGCCGGACCCCGCCGTCGCCGCCGACGATGAGGTTGGAGGGCTTGACGTCACGATGGACCACCCCGTTGGCGTGGGCATGGTCCAGTGCCCCGGCTGCGCCGCTCACGATGGCCGCGGCCGTGGCCACCCCCAGCGGCCCTTCGTCGGCCATACGGGCGGCGAGGGTCTCCCCCTCGATCAGCTCCATGACGATGTAAGGGCCGGCCTCGTCAACCCCCGTGTCGTAGATGGTGACGATCCCGGGATGGTTGAGACTCGCCGCAGCCTGGGCCTCGCGACGGAAACGCTCGGCGGAGTCGGGGTCGGCAGCGAGATGGGGTAGGAGGCGCTTTATCGCCACCTGTCGCCCGAGAAGCTGGTCTTCCGCCCTGTGGACGGAAGCCATGCCCCCGGACCCAAGGGGCTCGATGAGCCGGTAACGCTCCTCCATAGCCGTGTGTCAGGTTACGGAGGGGTGGGAAGTAAGCCTGCTTGGGGTATGCCGCCGACGGCTCACGTCGGGGGGCGATCCGTCTGGCGCCCGCTCCCCTCCTCCACTGATTGAAGCCAGCGCACCCCGAGGACCAGAAAGCTCGCCAAGAGGAGCATCCCGCTGGGGAACCACATGGTCACCCCTGCCAACTGCTGATCGGCCAGCCAGTCGAGTCCGGCGGCGCTGGCCCGAGCCGAGTGGCCGGGGAACCAGGGCGCGGTGGCAAAGGTGAGAAGGGCGCCGAGCGCGGTACCGAAAAGGGCAAGCGTGAATACCGAGGCCATCGTTTGCGGATAGTGACGAGGGCCGACGCGGGCGAAGCCAACCAGAGACAGCCAGTAGATCAACGCCGAGCCGAAGAAGGTCACATGCTCCAGCCCGTGAAGGACATCGCTCGACAGGGTGGCGTCGAAGACCGCCGGAAGGTGCCAGAGGGCGACGGTGGCGATGAGGACGACCGTCGCCACCATGGGCTTGCTGAGCCATCTCACCAGTGGCCACACTTCTCGGAGCCTGGTGACGATCCGACCTCGCAGCGGCCGGTCGATCCCCAGAATCATCCCGGTGCCCACCTTGCCCAAGAGGAGAGGGAGCGGAGCGACCAACAAGAGCTGGTGCTGAACCATGTGACCAAAAAGTGACCGGGTCGCCAGCTCCTCGACGACAGGCGACAGAGCCAGAGCGAGCAGACCGACTCCGGCCGCGAAGGAGATGATCCGCCCGGTGGACAATGGCCCGCCGGGACGGGTGCGTATCGCAGCCCGGGTGTAGAGATAGACCACGATCACCAGGGAGGTCAGGGGCAAGGCCGACGAGATCAATGGCTGCGCACCCTATCGGCTCGACGCTTCCTCGGGTTCGAGGGTTACCTTCCCGACCCCAATCGAACAGCGCTTCGCTCCATTGGCCATACTCGCGGACCAGGTGATCAGATCGGAGGTCGGCTTGACATCGTCGGTGGAGAAATCCCGGCCCCCCCTAATCGGTGGGGGCGCCCTCGATCCGCAGGGACCGGTCGCCGACGAGATCGCCGGGCTCTGGTGGGTGATGCTGGTGATCGGCGTCATCGTCTATCTCGCGGTGATGGCGGCACTCCTCTATGCGGTCTTCCGGCGTCGCGACGGGAGAACCCGTTCCCCCGGCGGGGAAGCCTCGCTGAACCCCGGTCCCTGGATCATCGTCGGCGGTGTGGTGATGCCCTCGATCGTGCTCGGGGTGATCTTCGCCCTGACCCTGTCGGCGATGAGATCGATGACCCCGGCACCGTCGGGTGAGCCGGTCGTCGTGGACGTCGTCGGTCATCAGTGGTGGTGGGAGATCCACTACGAAGGTCACGACTTCGCCACCGCTAACGAGATCCACATACCGATCGGCGAGGCGGTGGAGCTCCGTCTCACCTCCGCTGATGTCATCCACAGCTTCTGGGTGCCGGGTCTCGGCGGGAAGATCGATGCCCTCCCCGACTACCCCAACACGCTGGTCCTGCAGGCCGACGAGCCTGGCGAGTACCGGGGCCAGTGCGCTGAGTTCTGTGGCCTCCAGCACGCCAAGATGGGAATGATCGTCGTGGCGCAGCCACGCGGCGACTTCGAGGCCTGGTTAGCGGGCCAGGCCGGGCCGTCGGCAGGTCCTGGCGACCCGCTCACGCAGCGAGGCCAGGAAGTCTTCCTCGAGGCCGGCTGCCCCCAGTGCCACACGGTGAGGGGGACTCGAGCCTCGGGCGACACCGGGCCTGACCTCACCCACATCGCCAGCCGTCAGACGCTGGCGGCGGCGACGATCCCCAACACGCCCGAGCACCTGGGCAACTGGATCTCCGACCCCCAGAGCGTCAAGGAGGGGACCCAGATGGAGACGCCTCAGCTCAGCGACGACGACCTCGACGCGCTGACCGCCTACCTCATGAGTCTGCGATGAGCGACGGACCCCGGCCACCCGGCGGCTCGGACGCCCCCCTGATCGAGCTTCCCGAGACGACCGACCAGCTAGACGCCCTCTGGTCCGACCCGTCAGGGATCTGGGGGAAGCTCAAAGCCGTGCAGAACGATGCCATCGGGTTGCGTCTCCTGCTCACCGGGTTCTTCTTCCTCATCCTGGGCGGGAGCTTCGACTCGGTGGTGATGCGGATGCAGCTCGCGTGGGCGGAGAACGACCTGGTGTCGCCGGAGCTGTACAACCAACTGTTCACCAATCACGGCTCGGTGACGATGTTCCTGGTCATCCTGCCCATCTTCGAGGGGTTCGCCATCTTGCTCCTCCCCCTCCTCCTCGGGACCAGGGAGATGCCCTTCCCCAGACTGGGAGCGTTCGCCTATTGGACCTTCCTCATGGGAGGCCTGCTCTACTACAGCAGCACGCTGTTCGGGACGGTGCCCGACGCCGGCTGGTTCGCCTACACCCCGCTGAGCGGGCCCGAGTTCTCCCCAGACCTGGCGATCGACTTCTGGGTGCTCGGGCTCGGGGTGGCCGAGATCGGCGCCATCGCTGCGGCAATCGAGATCATCATCTCCATCTTCAAGACCAGGGCCCCGGGGATGACCCTGGGCCGGATGCCCCTCTTCGCCTGGGCGATGCTGGTCACCGCCTTCATGATCCTCTTCGCCTTCACCCCACTCATCGTGGGCAGCCTCCTGCTGGAGCTCGACCGGGGATTCGGGACCCAGTTCTTCAACCCGGACGCCGGAGGCAGCTCCTTGCTCTGGCAACACCTGTTCTGGATCTTCGGACACCCCGAGGTCTACATCCAGTTTCTCCCCGCCACCGGGATCGCCTCCATGATCATCCCGGTCTTCTCCCGCGCCCGCACCGTGGGTTACACCTGGATCGTCGCCTCCATGGTGAGCATCGGCTTTCTCTCCTTCGGGTTGTGGGCCCATCACATGTTCACGGTGGGACTGTCCTCGACGATCCTGAGCTTCTTCGCCGCGGCCAGCATCGTGATCGGCATACCGGCCGGCATCCAGATCTTCGCCTGGCTGGCGAACATCAGCGCGGGACGCCCGGTGATGAAGACCCCCATGCTCTTCGTGGTCGGCTTCATCGCCCTCTTCGTCCTCGGGGGCATCACCGGGATCATGGTGGCCTCGGTGCCGTTCGACCTGCAGGCACACGACTCCTACTTCGTCGTGGCTCATCTCCACTATGTGCTGGTCGGGGGGGTGGCTTTCCCCATCTTCGCCGGGGTCTACTACTGGTGGCCCAAGTTCACCGGGAAGATGCTCAGCGAGCGTCTCGGCAGGTGGAACTTCTGGCTCTTGTTCGCCGGAGTGAACATCGCCTTCTTCCCGATGCACATCGTGGGGCTGATGGGAATGCCACGCCGGGTCTACACCTATCCGGCGGGTCTGGGATGGGACATCTACAACCTGATCTCGACGATCGGGGTCTTCATCATCGTCCCCGGGATCCTGGTGTTCGTCGCCAACGCGGCCTGGAGCTACCTGAAAGGGCCCCCGGCCGGTCCCGACCCCTGGGGAGGCGACACTCTGGAGTGGGCGTTGCCCTCCCCTCCCCATCAGCACGCATATACCGTTCCCCCTGTCATCCGGAGCCGGCACCCGCGCTGGGACCAGGACGATCTCCACCCTGATGACACCGAGATGTCGGCGTTCACCCGGGGACTTGGCCAGTGGCCTCTCAAATGGCGCGCGGTTCTGATCACCCGGACCGGGGATGCCCGGCCCGAGGAGGTGTTCCGGGTGGCCAACCCCTCGATCTGGCCGTTCGTCGCCGCGGTGGGCGTGGTGATCATCTTCGGGGCCGAGATCCTGAAGTTCCGGGTGATGGCGCTGGTCGGGGCTCTCGTCGTGGTGGCAGCGGTCATCCGATGGAACTGGCCCGAGCCTGCCGACACCAGCGAGGAGGACGAGTTGGCGTTCGAGGAAGAGCACGGCATACCGGTCCACCTCGGTGGCAGTTGGGTGGTGGCCAGATGGGGAATGGGCCTCATCATCCTGTTCGTGGCGATCGCCTTCTCCGCATTCCTCCTCTCCTACTTCTACCTGCGCATAGCCAACCCCGTCTGGCCGCCTCCCGGCATCCCCATGCCCGACGTAGTCATCATGGTGACGAGCTCGGCGCTGATCCTGGCCGGGGGGCTGGCCTTCTATCGCGCCCTGCTCAGAGTTCGGGAGGGAGACAGGGTGGGGCTGCAGCTGGGTCTGGTCGCCGGATTATTACTCGGCGGCGCCGGTCTCGCCCTGAAGATCATTGAGTTCGCCGGACTGGCTTTCGACTCACAGACACACGCCTATGGCTCGATCTTCCACACCATCACCGGGTTCCTCTTCACGGTGACTGGGGCTGCGCTGGTCATGGGCGCCATGACTCTGTACTGGTCGTTCCAGGGCCACTTCACCGCCCGAAGACATGTCGTGGTCCTCAATCTCGCCAGGTTCTGGATCGTCACCGTCGTGACCTGGATAATCGGGTTCGGCGTCCTGCATCTCGCCCCCTACGCGCTATGAACCCCGAGCCGGTCGTCCCGCCGAGCGAGGAGGCCGGGTCGCTGATCACCCCCGTGGCCCCGGCGATCGTATGGATCGTCCACTTCTTCGCGGTCTATCTCATCGCCGAGGCGAGGTGCTCCCTCGAGCTCATGGAGCTTGAGATGCTCGGCGCCCCGGGAGCCTCGGTCGTCACCGTGGCCCTGACACTGTTGGCGATCGGCGTCATCGTGGGTTTCGGGGTGGGGTCCTGGCGCAGATGGAGCTTGCGAGGGGAGGGGTCCGATGTGGTCGAGCAGGGCAGGGTGCTCGGGCTGCTCGGGATGATCAGTGGCGCCGTTTTCGCCCTTGCCACTCTGGCGGTAGGACTGCCCGTGCTCTTCCTTCCGCCGTGCTGACGCCGGCACGACTGACGAGCCACTAGACCACTTAGCCCTCCTCAGACGTTTCAGCTGAGGTGAACTCGCCGCGCACCGTCTCGAAGAGGGCGAGCATGGTCTCGTCTTCGATCGCCGACCGCAGGGCCTCGATCTGACCGGGGCCGGCATGGGACCGGATGGTCTCAGCGACGACTCGAGCGTGCTCGGCCGCCCGGGGCGACTCCACCTCCTCTTCGCTGGACATTTCGAGGAGGAAGTCCTCGATGCTGTGATCATCGCTCTCCTCGACCTCCTCCCAGTCGATGGCGACTTCGACCGGGGTGAGCCCGGCAATGAGCTCCCAGGCCTCCCGGCTCACGAATCCCGGCAGGGCCTTAAGGAAGTCCTCGGTCAGCTCCCGGGCTTCTTCCCTGGTCAGATTGGCCCGATCGGAGACGTCGGCGAGGAAATCCTTCGAGTTGTCCACCATGAACCGGTACCCGGCAGATAGCAGCTGATAAACGATACCTCCGCGAGCCGAGCACCATGCCCGCCGAGGCCGTGGACGAGCTCGCCCACGTCGCTTCGTGAATATCGCCGGCGAGCAGGAGTAGACGGGGAAGCGGCCGTCTCCGTCGATCAGTTCACCGGCTCCGGCGCCGGCTCGATGACTATGGCGCGAAGACCGGCCTCCGCAGAGCGGCACAGCAGCCAGGCCACGACCCCGAGGACGAGGAACCCGAGGCTGAGCGGCGCCACCGTCCCGTCATAGGCCCGGTCGATGACCGTACCCAGCAGCGCCCCTCCTGCGGTGGCAACGGTGCCGATGATCGCCGAGGCGGTGCCGGCGACCGATGCCATCGGGATCATCGCCGCCGAGTTCAAGTTGGGGATGAGGAGGGCATGCATGGAGAAGACGACGGCGAGCCCTGCCGCGAACAGCCAAAACGGCGGGACCCCAGCGGTCAGCACCGAGATCACGTTCAGGGCGACGGCAGAGATCAGATAGCCGATCATCACCAGCCTGATCATTCTCTGCAGACCGATCCGCTCCACCAGACGGCTGTTGACCAGGACGGCGATCCCGGCCACCACCGACAGGGCTCCGAAGATGACCGGGAATTCCTCGGCGAGACCGAAGACGTCGGAGAAGATCAGCTCCGAGCTGGCCAGATAGGAGGCGAAGCTCCCGAAGAGCGCGGTGAATGCCAGCATGTAGCCGACGGTGACCCGGTTGGTGAGGACCGTCCTCGCGGCCTGGGCCACATCGGACCAGGTGAGCTCGAGCCTGTTCTCCGGTCTCAGGGTCTCCGGCAGCCGCAGCGTCCAGATACCGATCAGCACCGCCACCAACACCGTGAAGCCGACGGCCCCCCTCCAGGTGATCCAGGAAGTGAGAACCGCGCCCAGTGAGGGAGCCACCACCGGGATGAGGATGAAGATGGCCATCACGAACGACATCGCCCGGGCCATCCGCTCCCCCGAATAGATGTCGCGAAGCACGGAGAGAGTGAGGATGCGAGGGGCCGCGGCTCCCGCTCCCCAGACGAACCGGGCGGCCAGGAGCCAGCCGAGACCGGGGGCGAAGGCCGAGGCCAGGGCTCCCACGATGTAGAGAGCGATCCCCGTGTAGAGAATGGGCTTCCGGCCGAACCGGTCGGCGAGGACCCCGTAGAAGACCTGACTCACCGCCAGGCCGAGGAGGAAGGTGGTGATGAGGCCGGCGGCGGCGGTGGAATCAGGAGCCAGGCCGAAGTCGGCCCGAATGTCGGCAAAGGCGGGAAGGATGATGTCGACGGCGAGGGCGACGATCGCCATGACCATGGCGAGCAGGCCGATTACCTCGCGGCCACCCATCGAGCGCCGGCCGTCCGAGACCTCAACGAGTTCCGGCCGCGAGGCAGGGCGGCCGGAACCAGCTGGTGTCGTGATCGTCGGGCGCTTCATGACTCGGACCCTTGGTAACACCTGTGGCGGGAAATGCTTCCCGGGTCATTCGCCGGTGAGTCAGCCCTCGGAGACAGCTTGGGGCACCCATCCTCGTTCCACGGTCCAACCGCTGGACTCGCCGACGCCAAGACGGGGAGGACCGGGAAGGCGGGCGTGCAGCGACCCAGCCGGGGTCTCCAGCCGATAGTCGGTATGCGGGCCGCGGAACCACATCTCGCGGACCACGCCGGGAACCGGGCCGCCTAGCGACACCCATTCCGGCCGGACCAACAGATCGACCGACCTCGAGGGGGTGTCGAACCCGATGTCGGCCCCGATCCGCTCCGA
>CAZAHX010000072.1:0-8406 GCA_964485005.1 uncultured Acidimicrobiaceae bacterium
CTTGAACGCGGTCTTAGGGAGGTCGAATGCTGCGACGTCTGGCGGTCATCGCCACAGTCGCCCTGGTGGCACTGGTCTCCAGCCCTGCCCTGGCCCAGGAGCTGACCGATCCGCTGCAGCCCCTCATCGCGTTCCTGTCGGCGCGGGCCGATGCCGACCTCGAGACCGAGTTGGTCAGGGAGCCGACCGGCGGGGCCGTGGTCACCGACCCGGCCAATGACTTCGAGCACATAACCGGCGAGCCGCCCCGCTTCACCCCCAACTACATCGACATCAGGCTGGCAACCCTGTCCGTACTCGAGCCCGGGCCGGTCGCGCTGTTCGAGCCGACCAACGATTCGCAGGTCTTTGGGCCGACCGGCTCGAGAGAGATCGATCCTCCGGGGTATCCGGCCTTGTTCACATATACGACGACGCTGCCCAAGGACGGCGCCCAATATCAGGATGGCGCCCTCCTCTTCCAGATCGGCCTGCAGGAGCCCCCTCCTGCCGAGCCCGAGGGGGGCTGCGACTTCACGGTGTGGGTCCACGACTCGAGCCGTGATGGAGAATTCCAGAACCTCGCAGAGTTCCCCCTCGACCCGGCCACCGGAAGCAACCGGGCGTTCGGGCTCCGTCTCGCCCCCGCGGGTGGTGGGATCTCGAGGGCGTTCGCCTTCGCGCTCGACGACAGCGGCGCGTTCGGACCCACCGACACCGACGTGCGGGCATTCCTCTTCGGAGAGACCGTGGGAGTCATGGTCCCCCGAGAGGCGGTCGGGGTGTTGGCCGCGGTCAACTATCACGCGGTGTGCTCCGTGGAAGGTTCCAACTTCGAGCCTTCGACTTCCGGCGCCGACCAGACGGGAGCGGTAACGGCGGTTCTCGCCGAGGCGGGCGTGGTCGCCATCATGGAGACCCCGGTCACAGCCACGCCGACGGCGACGGTGGCGCCCACGACCACCAGTCGCCCCACCACCACCGTGCCCAACGAGGTGGTGGCCGAGGCCGGACCAGGTGTGCCGCCGTGGGCTCCAGCCGCTGCGGCAATCGTGTTGCTGGGCACCGCGGGCTTCTGGGCGTGGGTGAGGAGACGCAATCCCGAGGAGCGGGCCCTCGCCGCATGGAGGAAGGCGGAAGCCGCCTTGGCCGCGACCGAAGACCAAGCCGAACCATTGCTCATCGCCTGCTTGGAGACCCGGGCCATCCTCGAGGAGTTGGAACACGAGCGTGCCGATCTGTGCCGGGTGTGGCCCCCTGTCTGCCTCGAGGAAGAGGAGGGCGATGTGGCCGGGCTCTCCTCCCGTGATCAGCACTTCCGCCGCATGGCCCTCGGGGAGCTAGGGGCCGACTACAAGGAGGGAAAGATCGGAGCCGAGGAGGTGGAGGCCCGCTGGCGGGAGGTCAACACCCCAGAATTCCGCACCCGGATGAGAGAGTCCGACGAGGCATACGCAGACACGCTTCGCCAACTCGACGACGAGATTGCCGGAGCCCGAGCCTCGGTCGACACCACCTGCGCTGCGGGGGATTCGGCCGCCGCCAGGTTGGAGACGGCGCACGAGGCTGTCGCCTCGACGAGGAGCGCCTACCTCGAGGTCCTCGAGTCATCGCCCGCCGAGCAGGCACCCGCGGCGAGCTGGCTGATCGACGCATGCGAAGACCGCGATGCCCCCCGAGTGGCTGCCGAGGGTCCCGTCGAGCTTCTGCGCATCAATGTCGGCTTCATGCTCACCATCGGCCGGTTTGCCGGCAGGGAGCGCAATCTGGAGCGTGGCGAGCGATTGGTCCTGGAGTTGGAGGGGCTGCTCCACGAGCTGGAGCTGAGCCGGGCCATGCACGGGATCCGGGACGGGGGGCTGCACACCGGCTGGACGGGCCACGAGTTCGAGCCCGGGGTCTACTGGGTCACCGGAGACGGGATCAGACGGGGCGCTCCGGACGAGCCCCGGGTGCCGGAGGCGGAAACGGTCCAACCGGCGACCCCGGCTGTCCCCCCCGGCCCGATCCTCACCCAGCTCCCCGGTTCCATAGGCGACTATGCCTACTCCCGGGTGGCGGGCTGGACGACCGGGTTCGAGACGCTCACCATGCAGCGCACCTCCTTTCACCAGCTCATCATCAGCCGTCCCTTCGCCGTCTGGCACTGTCATGACGGCAGATGGGCCCGCCAGGAGAGAGTGTGGCGGGTCGAAGTCGGGGAACCCCTGCGCAACAGGGGAGAGGTGCGCTGGTTCTCGGTGGACTCCCCGGGAAGACGGGCCCAGTTCGAGACCGAGGTCAACCGGCTCGCCTGGGTGGCCACAGGTGTCGTCACCCGTGACCTGCGCCGGCTGCTCCGCTGGCGCGAGAAGCACGCCTCTGAGCCGACGACCTGATCAGACTTCGGAGTTGCGGGCCGGCTCGTGGTCGAGACGACGGTCTATCCCTTTGATCAGGGCGGCGGCGATCATCAGAGCGAGACCGAGCACCCACACCCAGGACGCCTCGATGAGCTCCACCGCGTTGGCGTAGCCCGCAGCCACCTCGAAGCCGAGCACCTCGGGCGTCGATCCGAATAGACCCCTGGGGACGTCGCTCCCGACACCAACCGAGGTCTGACGCAGACCGGACTGCAGGCCCTCCCCATCGGCGCCGCCGACACCGGGATCGTCATCGCCGTCCCCGCCACCTGCGGCGACTGTGGTGGTGGTGTCGTCCACGTCAATGGTGGTGGTAGGTCCACCCCCCTCGAGATCTGAGGTGGTCGTCGTGGAGGTGGCAGTGCTCGGGGCGGTGGTGGTCGTGGTGGTGGTAGTGGAGGTGGCGGTGCTCGGGGCGGTGGTGGTCGTGGTGGTGGTCGTCGTGCTGGTGGTCGTGGTGGTCGACGTGGTTGTCGTGCTGGTAGTCGTAGTGGTGGTGGGCGCCGGCACCGAACCCTCGATCTCGACTTCGTCGACCAGCACTTCGGTCCCCATGGCCCCGGTCACGGTGAAGCGGGCCCCGAAGCCGGAGGTGATGAAGGCGGTGACATCGACGCTGCGAAACACCGGGTCCTGTTCGGTGCTCAGCCCGACGGTGTCAACCAGCACCCAGGTGCTGCCGCCGTCAATGGTCACCTCCACGACCAACTCCGCGGTGGCCAGACCGAGAGGGTCGCCCTCGGAGTCGAAGCCGACCGCGTAGGAAAGTCGGGCCTTCTCGAAGACGCTGAGGTCGGCGAGACGGTAGGCGCCGTCCCCGGCTGTGAGCAGCTCCTCTCCGCCGACGATCAGGCACTTGCTGCCCTTACAGTGATCATGCTCGCCCACCCTGACCGTGCCCGATGACGGCCCGTCGTTCTCCCCGACCTCCTTCCAGGCGCTGGGCCAGTGGAGACTCCCGTCGCTTCCGCTGTAGGAAACCGAGGAAAACTTGTCCAGGTAGTTCTCGGAACTCGACTCGGCCAGGGCGGCGCCGGCGAGAAGCATCAGACCGAGGACGGTGAGCAGCACCAGGGCACGTCTCACTCCGAGAGCGCCTTGATCATCTCGGCGGCCGTCTGGTGGGGGACGGTGTCCGCGTCGGCCCCGATCTCGCCGGTGGGGAGAGTCACCACGAAGTAGGACTTCGCCCCGAAACGCTGGTAGTTGAGGTGCCCGCCGAGCAGCGCGGCGAGACGGGAAGCGACGGCGAGACCCAGACCGACACTGCCGGTGAGCAGGGGCGCAGACCCGTCGTGGACGAAGGGATCGAAGATCTTCTCCACCATCCCCTCCGGAACACCGGGCCCATCGTCCCAGACCTCTAACTCGACGGTGCCCTCGGCTTCGGACACCTCGATACCCACCCGCTCACCGCCGTGTCTGACGGCGTTGGAGATCAGGTTGACCAGCACATGCCGGAGCCGTGCCGCGTCGGTGGTCAGGAAGATCTCCGAGGACTCGCGTTCGATGACCGCCCCGGCCCTCTCGAATGGCGCCACAGCGGCCTCGAGGACGTCATCGAGGCTGGTTGCGCTGGGCTCGACCTCGACCCCGGTGCTCTCCAGCCGCGACGCGGCGAGCAGGTCGTCGACCATCCTGGTCAACTCGACGGCCTCGTTGGCGATGATCTGCGCCGACTCCGCTGTGTCCTGGTCTGCGTTCTCAGTGAGGATCTCGGCAAAGCCGTAGATCGAAGTCAGCGGCGTGCGCAACTCGTGGGAGAGCCCTGCGATGAACTGGTCTTTCGCCTTGCTCACGGCACGCTCGGCCTCGAGGTCGAGTTGGGACTTGAGCCGGAGCTCGCGCACCTGGCGTCGGACGATCAGGAAGTAGACGAGCACCGCCGAGGCCGGGACCGCGAAGAGCAGGAAGAAGAGCACGTAATTGTTGAGACGGTCGGCCATCGCGTTGTTCTCGGCGATTGCCGACTGGATCACGCCTTGCTCGTCGCGCAACGAGTCGGAGATCTAGATGTAGGAGCTCTCGACGTCGCCCACCAACAGGTTGCGGGCCTCATCCAGGTCGCCGCGTTCCAGGGCCTCTCGAGTCTCCTCCACCATCGAAACAAAGCCCTCCAGGCCGGGCAGGGAAGGACGACCCTCACCGGCGGCCGTCAGTTCCTCCAGCTCCTCGTGTGCCGTCGCCACTTGCTCCATGGCGAATTCCACGTCATCGGGGGTGGCAAGGCCATGATCCTCGAGATCGAGGAAGGTGACCGCCTGGACCAACCCGGCACGAGCCAGCGCCGAAGTGCCGATGGCGGCGTTGGTCCAGTGCAGGGCACGAGCGTTGGCGGTGACCCGGGCCGCTCCGATCGAGTTGGAGAAGGCGAGGCCGGCGACGAATAGGACGAGCAGAAGCGACGCCGCGATGGCCAGAAGCACCGTGCGTCTGCTGCGAGTGGGAGCGGACTCCACCTCCATGCCCATGAGGACATATCGGCAGTTGACCCAGCAAAACTCAATAGGCCCCGTGATTTATGTCAGCGACTCTGAATATCGGCCGCAACGGCGAAGTGGTCCGAGGCCCGGCTCTGGATGACCCCGGCATCGAGCGCAGCCAGGTCAGGCGTATGGAATATGTAGTCGATCCGGAATCGGGGGTCGCGGGCATTGGAGGTGAAGCCGTCCCCCTCCCCGGCTTCGGCCCAGGCGTCGACCCATCCCGCGACGAGCAACTCCTCGATCTGGCGCCAACCCGGCCGGGCGTTGAAGTCCCCCACCATCACCGCAGGCTGAGCGCCGCCCCACTCGGTGAGGATGGCCGCGATCTGCTCGTGGTGGACCGGGTACAGGTCGGCCTCGGGGTCGTCGTCATGGGTATCGGCGTCATTCACGTGCTGGAGATGGGTGCTGACAAACAGGATCTCACGCCCACCGACGTCGAGAGTCGCGCCGAGATACCCCCTGCGGAGTGGAGTGCCCGCCTGGGGGAGATAGGCCCGGTCAACCGTGACAATCGGGAAGCGACTGAGAATTGCATTGCCCCACGTGGGGTCGGTCGTCCCGAAGAAGGCGAAATGCTCGAACCCCAGTCGGTTGGCCAGAAGTGTGAGCTGGTCGGTGACCCCGCTGAGCAGCCGACCCCTCGGCACCTCCTGTAGGCCCACCACCGAGGCCTCGGAGTCTTCGATGACCCGGGCGATCCCCTCGATGTCGAACCTGCCCTCAACGTCGTACGAAGAGTGGATGTTGTAGCTGAGGAACCTGATGAACGAGGCACCGGTCTCGACGGGCTCCCCCCCTCTTGTTCCGGTGAACAATCCGAACAAGGCGAGAACGGAGGCGATGGCGGCGAAGACCCAAGTCTCGCGGGTTGCCCCCGGTCGGGCCCTGACCCTGGCTCCAAGAGTGGCGACGGCAAAGACGAGCAGTACCAGCGCCGCCCCCATGCGGGCCTGTTGCTGGGTGAACCCGAGACGCAGGTCCATAGGGATGTAGTACGCCAGTCCGAAGCCGACGAACAGCAGCATGCCCCCGGTGAGATAGGCGATCGAGGCTCCAATACCCCTCGAGTCGGGGTCAGGGACCATGCCGGCCCACACCAGGCCGGCCGCCGGCACTGCCGCCAGACTGAGCACATTGAAGGCCAGTGCGCCGTTCTCGGCGATGATGACAGTGATCACGAGGACCAGGACTGCCAGGGACCGGGCCAGGCGATTCCGCTCCCACCAGCCAACCGCGATGAGAGCCACCACGTTGAGCAAGGCGATCCTGAGCTGTGCCTGGGCGCCACCCACCCCGACGACCTCTGCGGTCCAGCCCTGGTTTTGTAGTATCAGCATTTCGAAGAAGAGGAATGGGCCGATGCCGAGCAGCAGCAGCCCCGCGCCCCAGGTAGCCCCCTCCCTCTCGATGGGAGGCGCCGCCCAGAGCAGGTAGATGGCCCCGGCCCCGAGGGCGGCCACGGCGAGAACGGGGGCGATCCCGCTCTGGAAGGCGAGGTCGAGGCTGAGACTCATCCCCTTGATCGCCGAGTCGAGGGCGATGCCGAGCAGAAGACCGCCGACGAGAGCCGATCGGCCCATGCTGAGAAGGAGGGGAAGGAGCCCGACGAAGGCTGCGGTGGCTATGGCAGAGGCGAAAAGGTCGATCTGCGGTGAGTCGATCAACTGGTTGACGAGGCGGGACACCACCAGGAGCCACACGCCGAGACCCAGGGCGCCGCGCACCGAGAGCCATCGCACGAGGAGGGGGATGATCGCCCCCAGCAGAAACGGAGCCAGGGCGATGGGGACCAGGTCGAGGGTCCCTATCTCCACGGTGTCCCTCAGATACCAGGCGATCGACCCGAGCAGGAAGCGCATCGACTGTGCGCCCAATGTGAACACCAGGGCGCCAAAGAGCGTCTTCAGTGTCCGGCTGGGCTCGGGGGTGTCGAACACTCTTGCAAACCTACCCAGGCCGCAGTCCCGCGGCCTTGTCCCCCTCGAGAGGGGGAACCGACCGAGCGCAGCGAGGTCGAGGGGGGTGAAGCCCCCGCCTAGGGTGAAGGCCAGGCGTCGGGGGCCTCGTCGACCACGGAGTCGAACTTGAGACCCATGAGCACCACCCCGGCGCAGCCGGCGTCCCGGGCCCGACCCTCTATCTCAGAGGTGATCTCCCAGGCGGTCTTTCGCATCACAGCGGGATCCAGGCTCTCCAGCCTCGCCTTCAGCTCCGAGCCAGCGGGTACCGCCCCCATCAACTCCATGCGCTCCACCCAGTCGGGGCTGAAGGGCGGGATCACCATCAGGTAGATCGGCGGGTCCTCCGGCTTACGGTTGAGCCGGGAAAGATTGGACTCCACCGAATCGGGGTCGAGCACCGGCCCGGTCATGAAGAACTGTGCTCCCAAATCGATCCGACGCCGGAACTGCCACTCCCGGAACCGGGTCGGCATCCCCACCTCGAAAGCGGGGAGATTCTCCTGCAAGGCTCGGAGATGCTCCACGATCTCGTAGTGGTGGGCGAGGTGGTCGACATGGGGAACGGTGTCCCCGATCACCACCACGAAGGAATCGACGCCGTTCATCAATGCCCCTCTCACCTCCGATTCGATGGCGAGGATGTTTCGGTCACGGGTGGAGACCACCACGGTGGGGTGGAGCTCGGGCACGTCGTGGGTGATCCGCGCCGAGAAGGCGTACGGGGAGAGACGGATCCGCCCGAAGACGTTGTCGGTGACCAGGACATGGCTCCACGCCGGATAGAGGCTGCGATGACGCATGTCGGGCAGCTCTGGGGGGTTGACCTCGGCGATGCGAAGCCAGCCGTTGCTATCGCTCAACATTGACGAACTCCCTGCGCTTGCGGGCTATGAAGTACTTGGCCTGGGGGTGATGGCAGATGATCGCCGAGGTGGTCTGCTCCGGCTGATACTGATATCCGGTCTCTGCCGACACCTCGATCCCGATTCGGGCGGCGTCGAGCAGGTCGGCCACGGTCTCGTTGTCCTCGAGATCGGGGCAGGCCGGGTAGCCCCAGGAGTAGCGGCCGCCACGGTACTTCTGGCGGAAAAGCCCGATCAGGGTGGGCCCGTCCTCGTCGGCGAACCCCCACTCTTCCCTGATCCGGAAGTGCCAATACTCGGCAAGTGCCTCGGCCATCTCCACCCCCAGCCCGTGGAGGAGCAGGTAGTCCTGATAGCGGTCGGCATCGAACAGCTCCTTGGTCCGCTCCGAAACCGCACTCCCCATGGTCACGATGTGGAACGCCGCATAGTCGAGGTCGTCGCTCTCGACGGGCCTGAAGAAGTCGGGTATGGCGTAGTAGGGCTCCTCGCGCTGGCGGGGGAACGGCAGCCTGGCCAGCTCCCGCTTCCGGCCCTCGTCCTCCCACACCACCAGGTCGTCGCCGTCGCCGTTGGCCGGGAAGTAGCCGTAGACCACCTGGGGGACGAGCAAGCCCTCCGACCGGGCCTTGGCGAGCTGGTCGCGGAGCAGGTGACCGATCCGGTCCTTGAACTCGCGGTCGCTCTCCCCTCCCTCGGGCCGGAACTGCCA
>CAZAHX010000073.1:0-2569 GCA_964485005.1 uncultured Acidimicrobiaceae bacterium
CCTCTGGCCATGAACCTGTCCATCGTCGACGCGGTGACCGGAAGCGCCCTCCCCGGAGCGGTGGTCTACCTGTGGCACTGCACCGCCGACGGCCGTTACTCGATCTACGAGATCGAGGACGAGAACTACTTGCGCGGGGTCCAGGTGGCCGACGCCGCAGGACGGGTCGGCTTCGCCTCGGTCTTCCCCGGTTGTTATCCCGGCCGCTGGCCCCACGCCCACTTCGAGGTGTACTCCTCACTCGAAGAGGCGACCGCGGGGGCGGCCGCCATCAAGATCTCCCAGCTCGCCATGCCCCAGGTCGACTGTGAGGCCGTCTACGCCGACAGCCGGTACGGGAACAGCCTCCAGAACCTGGCGCGGCTCTCCCTGGACAGTGACGGCGTGTTCCGGGACGGCTGGTCTGACCAGTTGGCCACCGTGTCGGGCTCACCCTCCGAGGGCTACACCGCCTCGCTGCTGGTCAGGGTCTAGTGGCAGTGAGGAATGAAGCACTCGGCAGACTCGACCGGCTGATCGGAACCTGGGATCTGACCATGTCCAATGCCTGGTGGCGGGACGATCCCGCCGAGCCGGTGGCCGGCCGGGCCTCCTTCGAATGGCTCGACGACACCTTCGTGGTGTTCCGCTGGGAGATCGGGGAGCCGCCACCGGTGGTGTGCGTCATCGGTTACAGCGACCCCCGCGGCCACTACCAGATGCTCTACCACGACGACCGTGGCGTGGCCCGAGTCTTCGAGATGGAGTTCACCGACGGCAGGTGGAGCCTGCTGCGGGAGGACTCCGACTTCCATCAGCGATTCCAGGCCCAGGTCTTCGACGATCGGATCGTCGGTGCCTGGGAGGCCTCCGACGACCAGGGTCGCACCTGGCGCAAGGACTTCGACCTCCTCTTCGAGCGGACCTCGGGCGAGTCGACCGGCTAGGAGCAAACGGCAGAGTCTCAGACCCGGGTGGCGGGGCCTCCGACTCCACGTTTCGCCATGCGCGCCGCGGTCAGGAAGCGACGCATCCGCAGACAAGCCAGAAAGCCGAGCACCGACATGACCAGGCCGATGGCGACGGTGGCGGCGAACCCCGAGCGGACCGCTTCGGCGGCGCCGGGAGGACCCACCCCCTCCGGTGAGCCGATGAGCTCGCGGACCAGCCCGACGTCACCCACCTCCAGGGCGACCACGAAGAGAAGGACCGCACCGCCGACGGCCGAGCCGAAGGTGAAACCCTGGTTGCGAGCGAACAGATGCGCCGACGCCACCCGACCCATCTTCGAGGATTCCGTGACCGCCCGCAGCAGGGTCAGCGCCGCGTTGGTGGCCAGCCCCACCCCCACCCCGGCGCTGAAGTAGGCCAGGAACGAGACCGCCAGGGGGAGATTGGCAGCGGTCAGAATCCAGGCGAGGGCCAGGGAGGGGATGCTCACCATGAACCCGAGGAGGACGATCCACGACTCGGCATGCCGGTCGGCCATGCGACTCGAGATGATCGCCCCCGTCGTCCAGCCCACGGTGAGGGGGAGCACCGACCATGCGGTGAGCCCCGGCGAGCCCTCCAGACCCGCCCTCACATACAGGGGGATGTAGGTGCTCATGGCGAAGACTCCGGTCAGCAGCAGTGCGGTCGACAGAGCGAGGCCCGAGTAGGGCTGGGGGACGATGTGCTCCAGCTTCACCACCGGCGTTTTGGCCCGGCGGGCGTGACGGATGTAGAGGCCCAGTGCGCTCAGCGCGCCGGCCAGCCAGAGCAGAGAGGTGAGGTCGAGAGCGTCGACGGCGATCACGGTGGCCACCGTGGTCACGGTCAGGAGCAACGACCCCTTGGCATCGAAGCGACCGGTCGTCTCCCCGAAGGGCCCGGGCAGCACCCGCCACCCCGCCACCAGGGCGATCGCCCCCATAGGAAGGTTGACGTAGAAGATCCACTCCCAGGAGAGGAAGGTGAGCATGACCGCGGCAACCGCGGGGCCGGCCACCCCCATCACCCCCCAGACGGTGGCGTTGGCGGCGTAGGCCCGGCCCACCAGGTGGAGGGGGTAGACCAGGGATATGGCCGCGGTTCCCGTGGAAAGGATGAGACCGGCGCCGATGCCCTGCAGCACCCGAAACCCGATGAGAACCTCCATGTTGGGGGCGAAGGCGGCGGCGAAGCCGGTGGTGGCGAACACCGTCACCGCGAGGCGGAACATCCGGGAGACCCCGACGGCGTCGATGAAAGGCCCGGCGACGACGGTGGCGAGACTCGAGGTGAGGAGGAAGGCGGTGATCGCCCATGGAAGGAGGGAGACGTCGCCCAGGTCGGTGGCGATGTCGGGCAGCGCCGCGGCGATCCCCAGTGCCTGGAAGGACGCCAGCGCCGCGGTGGCGAACACCGCGATCGAAGCCGGCAGCAGCTCCCGGGAGAGAACACCGCTTGGTGACCCTGGCACGGGGCGAGCGTAGATACCCGACTGGTCCGGTGACTACCGGGCGAAGACGGCCACGATCACCCCGAAGATGGCGGTGAGCGCGGTCATCGCCCCCACTGTCGTCGTGATGAAAGTGCGGGTGAGCGCGTCGAAACGCTGATCGAAGCG
>CAZAHX010000073.1:2669-8347 GCA_964485005.1 uncultured Acidimicrobiaceae bacterium
TCGAAGCGATCCTCGAGACGGTCGAAGCGATCCTCGAGACGGTCGAAGCGGTCTTCGAGGCGAGCCAGGTCGGCCTTGGTGGCCACATCGGCCGGCGGGTAGTGGGGCAGGCTGGCCATGAGCGTTTCGGCGTGCTCGCCGCCGAGCACCTCCTGGAGACGAGCATACAGGGCATGACGGGCCGGCTCGGACACTATGAGGTCAGTGTGCGCTTCTGCCGACCGGGGTTCAAGGGCTCCGTAGGCCGGCCCCTGGTCGCTCGCCTCACCTCGGTCCCAGCCGCGCCGATATCTCAGGGCGCAGTCAACATCCCCGCCGCTTCACCTAGAGATTCGACGGCATCGACACCAAGGTCCCGGTGGAGCCGGAAAGGGTCCATGAGCACCGGGTGTATTCCCGCCCGCCGCGCCCCCACGACATCGATCCCGGGTATGTCCCCGATGTACCAGGTGTGCTCGGCGGCAACACCCAGGATGTCGAGGGCGATCTCGAAGATCCGTGGGTCGGGCTTGGCCACCCCGACTTGTCCGGAGTCGATGACACAGCGGACCTCCACACCTGGTCCAGGTCCCACCTGAAGAACTCCCTGGGACCGCAAACGCTCCGCCACCGTTCCGTCGGCATTGGAGACCACACCGACCGCCACCCCGGTGGCCACCAGTTCCTCGAGGCCTGCCCGCGAATCTTCCACTACCTCACTCCACAATGCCGCCGTCGCAAACTCGGGCTCGAGGTGCTCCAGCACTCCCGATAGTTCGGGCTCGTCCACCCCGAGAGAGCGAGCGTAGGTGTGCAGGTACTCATCCCAACGTTCGAGATCCGGGGGCTCGTCG
The DNA here is from genome assembly GCA_964485005.1 of uncultured Acidimicrobiaceae bacterium. Classification (GTDB taxonomy): domain Bacteria; phylum Actinomycetota; class Acidimicrobiia; order Spongiisociales; family ZC4RG35; genus JAHWLC01. The sequence goes on from CAZAHX010000073.1 coordinate 3,503, forward strand.
AGTGAGAAGACGCCGACGGCGACATAATGGGCTCGATCGATGATCTCTCGGTCGGGCACCTCGTGGGCGGACCTGGCCAGGGCAGCCGCCACCCGGGCTCGGGAGGGAAGGTGAAACACCCCGCCCACATCGAGCAGCACAGCTTGGGGTCGAGCGGGCATCCGGCCCGAACCTAATCGGGCTGCGGGTCATCTCCCTAACCTCCCCGCTGCCGTGCCAACCCAGGAGATCGAACGGTGGTCGCCATTCAAGGTTTGGCTGTACTCGCTGCGGTACCGGAGCCCGAAGAGCAATCGGGCGACAGTCGAGCTGACATCGCTCTCCGAAAGCGATCGTCTCCTCGATGTCGGCTGTGGCCCGGGAGCCGCTCTGGAAGAGGCAGCGGCCACGGGCGCCGAGGTGGCCGGTGTCGACCCCAGTCCATCGATGGTGGCCCGGGCGTCACGGCGTGTCCCCGAGGCCGATGTCAGGGTGGGGTCGGCGGAAGAGATCCCATTTCCCGACGACCACTTCACCGTGGTGATCAACGTTGCCTCCTTCCACCATTGGGCCGATCGCGAGGCCGGCTTGAAGGAGATCCTCAGGGTGCTGGCGCCCGGGGGACGGCTCCACATCGTCGAGGGACTGCTGAAGGAGGGCAAGGATGGTCACGGGCTCGACCCGAATGACGCCCAACTATTGGCCAACAAGCTCCTCGAACTGGGCTACGAAGACACCGAGATCGACTCGATGAAGACGGGTTGGCGGCACCGATACATGGTGGTGACCGGATTGGCCCCCGGGAGCGCGGAGTCGTGAGCGTGAGTAGTCAAGCGTGAGTAAATGACGTCGCTGAGCGACGTCATTTACTCACGCTTGACTCACGCTTGACCGGAGTGGCCCCCCGGGAACGCGGAGCGTCACAGACTCAGCAGGAGCCTCCCCGTGTACCCGGCCATCACCCCCCAGAAGAGAAAGCTGTAGCCGTGCTCGCCGATGGCCCGGTTGACTCGTCTCCCGGTGAAGGTGGCGATGAGCATGAGGGGGACCGCGGCGAGGACGATGAGAAAGCTCTCCCCACCCACCAGCTGGGCCTGGGTGAACACCGCGGTCTTTGCGGCGTCCCCCACCAGGGAGGCCAGCGAGGCAGCGCCCACGAAGTGGGCCCTGTCCACGTCCAGCTGGCGGATCGCCATTCCCTTCAACGGCCCCGAGGTGCCGGAGAATCCAGAGGTGGCGCCGGAACCGAAGGCCAGCACCGGCCCGCCCGCCCGCCGGAGACGGGAGAGGTCGAGTCGTTCGGCGACGAGGGCGATGACGAAGCTGGCGATCACCGCCATTGTCACCAACCGCTCCGGAGCGGCCACGAGGAGACCGGCGCCCAAGGCGGCGCCCAGGGCGACAAGGACCATCACCGCCAGGGCTTTGCGAAAGGGGAGGGTCTCCCGGTAGGCGAACACCTTGACCACGTTGTTGGCCGCCAGCAGGAGGGCTGCCAGGGCCACCCCCTCCTTGGTCCCCAGCACCAGGGCCAGGGTGGGGACCAGGATCAGCGACCCGCCGAGCCCGGCCGACGCCGAGACGGTGAACGAGACCGCCACCGCGATCAGGGTGAGCCCGATCACCCAGGTCTCCATGGCTAGCTCACTAGCTCACTGGCTCAGGGGTGGACCGCGGCCATGTCGGCCTCGGCCATCAGATCGTTGAAGACGGCCAACTCGCCCTCCACCACCTGTTCGAATTTCTCGAGTTGTTCGTCGATCTCCTTCGAGTACTTGGCCGCCACTTCGAGGGCGTTGCGGGTCGGCTTGGCGTCGGCGGAACCGACGACGCTGATCACCGAGGCCAGCTTCTCGCTGAGCCGGGCCGGTTCGTTGAGCCCGAAGGTGTCTTTGTGCTGGCCGGGGACCATGAGCTGGTCCTCGATCTCGTGCAGCTTTTTCTCCAGGTCGTCCGCTGCCTCCTTCGCCTGGTCGGAGAAGTCGGAGCGCTCCCGCCAAGTGGCAAGCTGCTTCTTCATCGATCTGATCTGCTTCACCACCTCATAGGCCGAGGAGATCTGGTCGTGGATCCCCCGCAGCGTCTCCAACTGCACCTCCAGGTCCTCGGTGGCTGCGTCCGACCGGGGGTCGTTGCTGACCTCGAAGCTCTGGTTGAGGGTGTGGGTCTCCCCTGAGGAGTCGGTGATCAGGAGGCGCACCTCATAGGTGCCGGGAAGCACCAACGGGCCCCGGTTGGCCTCGTTGGCCAGCTTGTTGCCCAGCACCCGGATCGAGCCCGGGTAGCGGAGATCCCAGACGAAGCGGTTCACGCCCGGTTTCACCGTGATCCAGGGCCCGGCGAAGAAGGCCTTCTCCTCCTCTTCCATGTCGGCCCGACCCGGCGGCTCCGGCTCGAATCGTCGTACCACCTCCCCGTCGGAGTCGACGAACTCGAGCGCCACCGAGACGCCCTCCCCGGTGGCCTCCTCGTCGAGGAGGTAGGTGACCATCACCCCCTTGGGCGCCGACTCCCCGGCGTCGAGATAGGTGCGTCGCGCCTGACCGGTCTCGTCGGGCTTTGCTTCGAAGGTGGCCGCCTTGCCCAGCGACACCCAGTAGTCCTTGCCCTCGACGGTGAGCCACTGCTCGAAGAGGTCGGAGAGGATCCGCCAGGCGTCCCGGGGCTTGAAGAGACGGGGGGCGTCCTCGGGCCCCTCGTCGATGAGCTGATGGAGCGGGGTTAGATCGTCGACGATCCAGAAGGAGCGTCCGTGGCTGGCGATAACCAGGTCGGATCCCTTGATGGTGAGGTCGTATACCGGCGTCACCGGGAAGTTGGATTGCCAGCGGACCCAGCTCGCCCCGTCGTCGGTCGACACGTAGAGCCCGGTCTCGGTGCCCAAGTAGAGCAGGCCCTCCCGGTTGGGATCGGCCCGGATCACCCTGACGAACTCGTCTGAAGGGATAGCCCCCTCGCCCTCGCCGACGATCGACTCCCAGGTCTGCCCGTAGTCGCTGCTCCGGTAGAGGTAGGGGGTGTTGTCGTCCAGCTTGTAGCGGGTGGCGGCCAGGTAGACGGTGCCCCCCTCGTGGGCGGAGGGCTCCACGGTGCGGACGAAGCTCCACTCGGGGAGGTCGGGCGGGGTGACCTCGGTCCAGGTCTCCCCGCCGTCCCGGGAGACGTGGACCAGCCCGTCGTCGCTTCCCGCCCAGAGCACACCCTTCTCCAGAGGGCACTCCCGGAGGGTGGCGATCGTGCAGTAGTGCTCGGCGCCGCTGGTGTCCTTGGTGATCGGGCCCCCGGAGGCGGCCAGCTTGGCAGGGTCGTTGCGGGTGAGGTCCTCGCTGATCGGGTCCCAGGTGTGCCCCTCGTCGCTGCTGCGGAACACCACGTTGCCCGCGGTGTAGAGGACGGTCGGGTCGTGGGGGGAGAAGAGGATGGGGTAGGTCCAAGGGAAGCGGTACTCCAGTTCGCCGGGACCAATCCCGCCGTGCAGCTCGGGCCACACGTTGACCAGCCGGATCTGACCGGTGCGGTGGTCGTAGCGCTGCAGCGACCCGCCTCCGCCCGGGGAGCTGCCCACCGCCCCCACGAAGACGATGTCGGGGTTCTCGGGGTGGACCGCGACGAACCCGCTCTCCCCGGTGCCGGCCGGATAGCAGTCCGCCCAGACGATGGCCCCGTCGTTGGCCCCGGAGGGGACGGCGACGCTGGAGTTGTCCTGCTGGGTGCCGTAGACGTGGTAGTAGGGCTCCCGGTTGTCGGTGGCCACCGTGTAGAACTGGGCGGTGGGCTGGTTGTAGATGGTGCTCCACGACTCGCCTCCGTTGAACGAGACGTTGGCCCCCCCGTCGTTGCCCTGGACCATGCGCTGGTTGTCGACCGGGTCGATCCACAGGTCGTGGTTGTCGCCGTGGGGGGTGGCGATCCGGGTGAACTTCTCGCCCCCGTCGGTCGACTTCCACATCTCCAGGTTGTTGACGTAGACCGTGTCGGCGTCTGTGGTGTCGGCGAAGACGTGCATGTAGTACCAGGGGCGGTAGCGGAGGGTGGTCTCCTTGTTGACCAGCTTCCAGGTCTCCCCGGAGTCGTCGGAGCGGTAGAGCCCGGGGGCTTCGGAGGACTCGATGAGTGCCCACACCCGGCCTGCCTTGGCCGGTGAGGCCGAGACCCCGATCTTGCCGATGACCGCCTTCTCGGGAAGGCCCTTGTTCCCGGTGATGTCGGTCCAGGTGTCGCCCCCGTCGGTCGACTTCCACAGCCCCGAGTCGGGCCCGCCCGAGGACAGCTCCCAGAAGTTGCGGTAGGTCTGCCAGATGGTGGCGTAGATGGTCTCCGGGTTGTGCGGGTCGAAGCTGACGTCGACCGCCCCGGCGTGCACACTCTTGTAGAGCACCTTCTCCCAGGTCTTGCCACCATCGAGGGTGCGGAACAGTCCCCGCTCCTCGTTGGGGCCGAAGGCGTGACCGAGGGCGGCGACAAACACCCGGTCGGGGTCTTTGGGGTGGATGCGAATCTCACCGATGTGGCGGGTGTCGGCCAGCCCGACGTGGGTCCAGGTCTGCCCTCCGTCCCCGGAGCGGTAGACGCCGTCGCCGTGGGAGACGTCGAGACGGATGCAGCTCTCCCCCATCCCGGCGTAGATCACGTTGGGGTCGGACTGGGACACCGCCAACGCCCCCACCGAGCTGGTCCCCAGGTAGCCGTCGCTGATGTTGCGCCACGTGGTGCCGGCGTCGGTGGTCTTCCAGATGCCGCCGGCGACCGCCCCGAAGTAGAAGACGGCGGGGTGCTCGGGGTCTCCGGCCACGGCCACACAGCGCCCACCCCTGGTCGGTCCGATACAGCGGAACCGCATCGTGTTCATCAGTTCCTTGGCCACCG
>CAZAHX010000074.1:0-5604 GCA_964485005.1 uncultured Acidimicrobiaceae bacterium
AGATCGCCAACCGTGAGATCGTCGAGGGGATCATCGACTTCCTCGAGATCGAGCAGTGGCGCAAGTACCCGGTGGGGCTGTTGCCGTACGGGATCCAGAAACGGGTCGAGTTGGGTCGCGCCCTGGCGATGGACCCCGAGCTGCTGATGCTCGACGAGCCGGTGGCGGGAATGAATCTGGAGGAGACCGAGGACATGGCCAGGTTCGTTCTCGACGTCCAGGACGAGTTGGGGATCGCCATCATTCTGGTCGAGCACGACATGGGTCTGGTCATGGACATCGCCGACCGGGTGTTGGTCCTCGACTTCGGGAAGCGGATCGCCGCCGGGCCTCCTCGGGAGATCCAGCACAACCCCAATGTGATCAAGGCCTACCTGGGCGAGGAGCTCGAGGGCGAGGAGCTGGAGACCGCCTGAGCTTCTGTGTCGATTTACCGGGGCTATGGCCGTGATAATCGACACAGAAGGCCACAATTCTCCGATGAGCCCGCTCCGGCGCAGCGCTTCGTGGCCCTTATATCTCATCGCGGGCCTGGTGATGGCCGGGATCCTGGCGTTCGTGGCCTGGAGTTACGAGCTGCCCTACCTCGCTTACTCCGCGGGGCCGGTTGGCGATGCCGCAGACTCGATCGTCGTCGATGAGATGGAGGTGTATCCCCCGAAAGGCGAGCTGCTCATGCTCACCATCGTTGCCCAGGACGTGAATCTCTTCGATGCGCTGATCGCCGGTGTCGACCCCTCTATCGACCTGATCCGCAAGGAGCGGGTGCGTCGACCCGACGAGACGGACGAGGAGTATCGCAACCGGGTGTTGCAGCAGATGGAGGACTCCAACTTCGTCTCCATCGCAGTGGCGCTGAGCCACCTCGGGCACGAGTTGGTGCCCGCCGAGGTGGTCATCAATGAGATCGTTCCCGGCGTCCCCGCCGAGGGCTCTCTCCAGCTTGGAGACACCATCCTCGCCGTCGACGGGATCGAGGTCGACGCCATCGCCGAGATCGGGCCGCTCATCGAAGCCCACGAGCCGGGCGACGTCATCGAGCTTCGCGTGGAGCGGGGGGGCGAACCGCTGGATATCGAGGTCGAGTTGGCCGAGCGGGAGGACGAGCCCGGAGTACCCATGGTCGGGGTGAGGCTCGGTGAGCTCATCGACCCGCCGTTTCCCCTTTCCATCGAGGAGGGCGACATCGGCGGGCCGTCGGCGGGGATGATGCACGCCCTGGCGATCATCGACATCCTCACCGAGGGCGAGCTGACCAAGGGCAACGTCATCGCGGGCACGGGGACGGTGAGTCTCGACGGGACCGTCGGGGCCATCGGCGGGATCCGACAGAAGGTGGTGGCCGCGGAGGCCGCCGGCGCCAGCCACATCCTCGTTCCCCGGGGCAATTACGACGCCGCCCTCACCGCGCCGAGAGAGGATATCGAGATCGTGCCGGTGGCCTCGATCGATGAGGCACTGGCGTTCCTCGACTCCCTCGACCCGGCCTGATGATGTCACAGGGGTGACCGCTCGGTATCTTGTAACAGGGATGGGACCGGAGATCACCCCAGAGGACCTGCGCCAGGCCGAGTTCAAGACGGTTCTGCGCGGCGCCGACCGTGACGAGGTCACCGCGAAACTCGAGGCGGCAGCCGAGCATCTGGAAGCCATGGAGAAGCAGATCGCCAACCTTCGCGAACGGCTCAGCCAGGCCGATGTGCCCGATCTGCACTCGGAGTTCGAGGCGGTGGGTGCCGAGGTGACCGGGATTCTGCAGGCCGCCCGGGAGGCCTCCAACTCGATGCGAGAGCGCGCCAGCGCCGATGCCACCCGTTGGCGCTCCGAGGCCATGTCCGAGGTGGAGGAGAGCAGACGATCCGCGGCGGCAGACGCCGAAGCACTGCGACGGGACGCCTGGGTGACGGGGACCGAGTTGCTGGAGCAGTCCCAGCGTCTCGCCAAGGCGATGAGGGACCAGGCCGAGCGTGACGTCCTCACCATCCAGGGCGAGGCGGAACGGGAGGCGCACCGGCTCACGTCGGGGGCGAGACGAGAGGCCGAGGACATGGTGCGCACGGCAACCATGGATGTGGAGAAGATGGTGGTCGACGCCACGAGGCGGCGCGACGACATCATCGCCCAGGCCAACCGTCAGGCGTCGGCCGCCCAGGAGCGAACCCGTGCCCTGGAGCAGCGTCGTGACGAGCTGCTCGAGGAGCTGGAGAGTGTTCGTGGCACGCTGACCCGGCTCGAGGGGAGCCTCGAGGAGAAGAAGGACCGGTTGGACGTCACCAATGAGCCGTCCGCGGTGAAGGTGGTCCATCCTGGCCCCGCCGACGCCGCGAAGTCGGACCAATGGGCCCTGGGAGAGACGGTTCGTGTGGTGCCACCCGAAGACCGGCCCCGCTACCCGCTCTCACCATTGGAAGACATCGAGGTAGAGCGCGAGCCCGAGCCCACCGTCGAGGAGCCCAGGCCGGCGTCGGAGCCGGAGCCGCCGGCCGACATGGAGGAGTTCGGGGAAGAGCGGCCCGAGGAGCCCGCGGCCGAGGCCGATGACGTGGAGTCGCTGTTCGCCTCCCTGCGGAACACCGGGGAAGACGATGCCGAGAAGGGCGAGGCGGCCGACGAGGCGGAGGAGCCCGCCGGGGATGACGCCGATGCCGGCCACGATTGGATCGAGGAGCGCGACTCCCGGCTCCTTCCCATCACCAACCGGGCGCTGCGCGGGGTCAAGAAGGCGATGACCGAAATGCAGAACATCGCCCTCGACGGGCTTCGCACCGACGACGAGTGGCGCCCCGCCGAGGAGCCGATCGCCGATGCGGTGCGCGCCGACCTCATCGCACTGTGGACCGAGAGCTATGCCGCCGGTCATTCGGTTGCCGAGCTGATGACAGGCTCCAAGCTGAAGCGGCCGGCAACTCCTCATGCAGAGACTCCCGCCGAGTTCGCGGCTGCCGTGGGCGACGCGGTGAGCGCGGCCATTCATGGCGCCGGCCCCGGGCAGAGGGAGCGTCAGTCGGCAGCGGCGCGCGTCTTTCGGCTGTGGAGGTCCGACGAAGCGGACCGATGGATGCGGGAGACAGCGATCCTATCCTACGAGCTGGGGATCGAGGACTCCCTCTCGGTGTCTGCCTCCACCGACACCGACTGACCCCCGGCCGGTTGCCGACCCCGGGTCTTAGACTCGTTTCCGATGTTCACCAGGGTCCCCACCGACTACCGGCAGGACCGGCGCCGCCCCCTCACCGTGATTCTCCTGATCGCGGCTGCGATCTACCTGCTGCTCACCGCGGCGGGGACTCTATGGACCGACTTCCTCTGGTTCGACTCCCTCGGCTACCGGGGTGTCTGGCTACGCAACTGGAGCCTCTCGCTGGTGCTGAGCTCGATTGGCGTCGGCGTGGCCTTCCTCGTGCTGTGGGCGAGCCTCCGGCTCGTCGACCAATTCTCCCCGCGATGGGCACCCTTCGACCTCACCGAGGAGGAGGAGCTCATCGAGCGATTCCGGGAGTGGATCGAGCCCCGGGTCAGGCAGATCAGGATTCTGGTGACCGCTTCGCTGGCGGTGATCCTCGGCCTCGCCGTGGCCACCTGGCGGGAGAGCGTCTTCTTGTTCATGGGGGGCCGGGACTTCGGGGTCGCGGAGCCCATCTTCGGCCTCGACGTCGGGTTCTACATGTTCCGGCTCCCGTTGTGGGAGACCGCAGTCGATTGGCTGTTCAACCTGCTGGTTCTGGCCACGGTCGTCGTGGCGGTCGCCCATTACCTGAATGGAGGGATCCGGTTCGACGGGAGGCGGGTCTCGACCACGAGAGCCGCCAAGATCCACCTGTCGGTGATGTTCGCCTTGATCTCGCTGGCACGGGCGGTGTCCTACCGGCTCGACATGTACGAGTTGCTCTTCGCCAACAATGCCGAGAAGTTCTTCGGCCCCGGGTTCACCGACATCAACGCCCGACTCCCCGCCCTGCGGCTGCTCTTCATCATCGCCCTCATCGCCGCCGCTCTCTTCATTTTCAACATCTTCAGGAGGGGGTGGACCCTGGCCGCGGTCTCGGTGGGTGCGTGGGTAGTGGTGGCCATTGCTGCCGGATCCATCTACCCGGCGATCATCCAGAGGTTCAACGTCCTCCCTAATCAGTTGCCGAAGGAGACGCCGTACATCACTCACAATCTCGATGCGACCAAGCGGGCCTACGGGCTCGACGAGGTAGAGGTGCGTCCCTTCGAGGCGGCCGACGATCTCACCGCCGATGAGATCGAGGCCAACCGTCTCACCATCGACAACCTGCGGATCTGGACTACGGCGGTGCTTCCCAAGACCTATCAGAACTTCCAGGAGCTGGAGCCCTATTACGCGTTGAGCATGGTCGACACCGACCGATACCTCGACGAGGGCGTTCCCAGGCAGGTGATGGTCGCGGTGCGCGAGCTGGAGGAGGACGACCTCCCTGCCACCGATTGGCAGAACACCCGTCTCTTCTACACCCACGGGTTTGGCGCGGTGGTCAACCAGGCCAACGTGGTGCAACCCGATGGCCAGCCGGTGTTCTTGCTCAAGGACGTGCCCCCGGTTGCCTCGGTGCCTGCGCTCGAGCTGGACCAGCCCAGGGTGTACTTCGGGGAGACCTATCAGCCCGGCCGGCCGGTGATCGTGCGCACCGGCTCGGGACCACAGGAGATCGACCTTCCTCTCCCCGACGGGGTCCAATACAACGAGTACGACGGCAACGCCGGGGTGGTCATCGACAACATCTGGAAGCGGGCCGCCTTCGCCTTCAGGTACCGGGACCTCAACCTGCTGATCTCAGGGGAGATTCGCTCCGACAGCCGGGTGCTTGTCGAGCGCAACATCCGTACCCGGGTGGACAGCATCACTCCGTTCCTCGAGTCCGACGCCGACCCCTATCCGGTGATCCTCAATGGGAGGATCCTCTGGGTGGTCGATCTCTACACCCACTCCTCCTACTACCCCTACTCCCAGCCCGTGGGGGTCGGCGCCTGGGAGCGACTCGCCCGGAGCTCGGGGCTGCGGCGGGGCACCAACTACCTGCGCAACTCGGTGAAGGCGGTGGTCGACGCATACGACGGGGAGGTCACCTACTACCTCTTCGACCCGGACGACCCGGTGGCCCAGGCCTGGGCGCAGACCTACCCGGGGCTCTTCAGGGACGCATCCGAGATGCCCGAGGGTCTGGAGAACCATCTCCGCTACCCCCAGGACCTGTTCCGGGTGCAGAGCGAGATATACCTCAATTACCACGTAACCAGTGAGAACCAATTGTTCAGCGGGGACGATGCCTGGTCATTCCCCGCCGACCCCTCCACCATCAGCCGGGCCGAGCCACTCAATGGCGAGGCTCCCCTCGGGGCGGAGCCACTTCGCCAGATCCTTCCCTATTACCTGCTCACCGAGCTCCCCGGTGAGAGCGACCTCTCCTACCTGCTCCTCCAGCCCTTCAACCCGAGAGCGAAGCGAAACATGGTGGGGTTCATGGTCGCCGACTCAACCCCGGGCCGGTTCGGCCGTCTCATCGACTTCCGCATGCCCCAGGGCGAGCTGGTGGACGGCACCGAGCAGGCCGGGCAGCGCATCGAACAGGACGCCGAGATCTC
>CAZAHX010000074.1:5704-8331 GCA_964485005.1 uncultured Acidimicrobiaceae bacterium
GGGCCCGAGCCGCCTCCCCCTGACACCGAGGCGACTCTCGAGGAGCTGGTGTCGCAGGCGAACGCCGCCTTCTTACGGGCCAACGACGCGCTGCGGGCGGGCGATCTGGCCGAATACCAGCGGTGGGTGGAGGAGGCCGAGCGCATCCTCGGTCAGATGGAGGAGGTGCTGGGAGGCTCCCCGGACGCCGCGGCCCCGGTACACCCCTCCTAGTGGCCCGACAGACCACTAGCCACAGCCTCGGGGAATGTCCTAGGCTGGACAACAGTTTCCACCCCTCTCTGTCGGAGACTGGTCCAATCTGGTCCAAATCCCGACGCGGAAAGGAACTGCGAGAGCTTTGGCCAAAGACGAAGACGAATACATCCGGATGCGGGGCACCGTGACCAAGATGCTCCCCGACTCAACCTTCGAGGTGAAGTTGGAGAGCGGCTTCGAGCTGCTCGCAAAGCCGTCGGGCCGGATGCGCCGGGGGCGGGGGATCAGGGTCCTTCCCGGGGATACCGTCGATGTGGAGGTCTCCACCTATGACCCGACTCGGGGCCGGATCGTCTGGCGTTACCGTTGATCGGCTGACAGACGCATGAGGGCCTCCCGAATCATTCTTCGGGTAGCCGATCTGGACAGAGCCCGCTCGTTCTGGGCCGACACGGTCGGGCTGCCTGTCAAGGAAAGCTCGGGAGAGTTCCTCTTCCTCGACGCCGGGCCCGTCGAGTTGATCCTCAACCGGGACGCCTCGGACCCCGGTCGATCGATGACCGAGATCGTGTTCGAGTCCGAGGATGTCATGGCCGTCTACGAGTCGCTTCGTGAACGGGGCGTCGAGTTTCTAGTCGAGCCTCGACCGGTCACCTCAGACAGCGACCGCGACCTTCTCGCCACCCATTTCCGAGACCCCGATGGGCATCTCGCCAGCATCACCGGATGGGTCGATCGGCGTTAGACGGCGGGTCGGCCCGGCAGGAGGCAGTCTTGGTTGGTTAGGATCGGCTTCTAATGGGTATTAGCGAAACTCCGCGTTACCTGCGTCTATAGGAGGAGATACATGGAGTCTCTAGAGAGAGCATGGGACAACGTCGTAGATGTCTTGCCCCAGATCGCCTTGTTCTTGGTGATCCTCATCGTCGGCTGGATCATTGCCAGCGCGGTGGCTCGACTAATCGACACCCTGCTGGAGAAGGTCGGGTTCGACCGCTGGGTCGAGCGAGGAGGGATCAAGAGAGCACTGGCTCGCAGCGAGTACGACGCAAGCGACCTGCTCTCCAAGATCGTCTTCTACGCGCTGATCCTGGTGGTGCTGCAGTTGGCATTTGGCGTCTTCGGCCCGAACCCGGTCAGTGCGTTGATCGAGGGTCTGATCGCCTATCTGCCCAATGTCTTCGTGGCCATCGTCATCATCGTCATCGCGGCGTATGTCGCCGCGGCGGTGCGTGACATCGCCCGGGCGTCGTTGGGCAGCCTCGAATACGGCAGCCTGCTCGCCAACATCGCCTACTGGGCGATCCTGTTGGTGGGCATCTTTGCCGCCCTCGACCAACTCGAGATCGCCCCGAACATCGTCAACGGCCTGTTCTTCTTCCTGCTCGCCGTGGTCGGTGGCTCGCTGATCATCGCCGTTGGCGGTGGGGGCATCGCCCCGATGCGTCAGCGCTGGGACCACTGGCTGGCTCGTGTCGAGCAGGAGGCGCCTCGCATCGCCCAGGAGGCTGGCTCGGACGAAAGGGCAACGGTCCGGTCGATGGACGAGGACATGTAGTCGGCCAACACGCCCTTCAGCTCGGAGAGGTCCGGGAGGTGTCTTCACCGCCCGGGCCTCTCGTCGTCAGGGGGTGCGTTGGCATCCCGCCTCGTCCGGTGCGGGTTTCCAAGAAGTACGCGCCGAGAGTCCCTGCCAAGGTGGCGAAGACCACCACCGAGAACACCGCCAGGACCACTTCGAGCACCTTGGCAAAGCCATCGGCGCTCAAGAATGGCTCTCCTGCGATCGCGGCCATGGCCGCAGCGTGGAGGGCGTCACCGTATCGGTCGTACACGCCGAACTCGTAGAGAAGCTGGCTGCTCCCCAGGATGGTGATGGCCGTGACGACCGCCAGCCACCCCACTCGTCCACCGAGAAGGCGGTAGGCGGATCGTGACGATCTCACGGCGGAAGAGAGCACGCGCCCGGTCCGCATGATTCTGACTACCCGGATGAGCCTGAAGATCCGCAGGAACGGAAGTAGTAGGAACACCACCTGCCACCAGTTCTTCTTCAGGAACGCTGAGGTGTCGGGAGCAACGGCGATCCGCACCGCGAACTCGGCGACGAAGGCCAGCCAGATGCTCCATCCGGCGATGGTGAGGACGGTGCTCAGCGTGGTGCCCGGCTCGGCCAGAGTCTCTCCAAGGACCACGAGCACGAAGAGCACCGCCAAGGCGCTCATCACCGGAGTGAGCCGATCGAGCAACTCGTCGGCCCAAATCTGTTGGCTTTCGGTTGAGGAGTCGGCAGTTGTCATTCGATTGAGGCATTGTGCATCGAAGAGGGAGCCATTGTGCATTGGCGATGTCGGCTCCTAAAATGAGTCATCCACCGACGCGGGGTGGAGCAGTCTGGTAGCTCGTCGGGCTCATAACCCGAAGGTCGC
>CAZAHX010000075.1:0-8249 GCA_964485005.1 uncultured Acidimicrobiaceae bacterium
TCGGCGAGTCAGGCTGCCCAGGCCTTCGTGGAGGGTCTCGGTGGCGAGGTGGTCGCGACATTGGACCCCGACTCCCATTTCGACTTCCAGGTGCGGCGTCCCATCGTCTCACTCGATTCAGCCGGCATCCGGGACATCAGCTGGCCGCGCAACGAGATCCACGCCGTCAGGGGCCCCGAGCGCGATCTGGTGGTGGTCATCGGCGAGGAGCCTCACTACCAGTGGAAACGGTTCACTCGCGAGCTAGTGGAGGCACTCCAGGCGCTGGGGGTGTCCCGGGCCGTGACCATGGGCGCCTTCATCGGGCAGGTGGCCCACACCCTCCCCGTCCCACTGGTCGGCTCGGCGACCCGCCCCGACGCCCTCACGCTGCACGGGCTGCTGCCTTCCGGCTACGAGGGCCCGACCGGGATCGTCGGCGTCCTCAACCACGCCCTGGGCGGCGTCGGCATGGACGTCATCTCGGTTTGGGCGGCGGTCCCCCACTATCTGTCGAACCAGGAATACCCGCCGGCTACCGAGGCGCTGGCAATGAAGGCCTCCGAGTTGGTGGGAGTGAGCCTCGAGGTGGGCGAGCTGACCCGCGCCAGCCGGGACTTCCTCTCCACCGTGAACGAAGCCATCGAGGGGAACGAGGAGCTCCAGGAGTATGTGGGGCGTCTCGAGGTCGAGGCCGACGAGGAGATCGTGAGAGGGACCGAGCTGGTCGAGGAGATCGAGGACTTCCTGCGCGACCAGGGCTAGAAAGAGACCGGGCGGTCCGCCCGGCCTCCTAGGGTCACTTCTTCCGTTTGTGCCTGTTCGCCTTCAGACGCTTGCGGTACTTGTGTTTCGACATCTTCTTGCGTCTCTTCTTGACCAGTGAACCCATTGAAAAAACCTTTCACCACGTGGGGGAACGCTCCCAATGCTGGTGGCATTTCGTTGTTAGGTCAAACTGGAAGCAAAGAGGACGGGTCTAAGCCCCGTCGATGAAGCAGTTCGCCTCCACGTCGATAAAGATCTGATCCGTCCCGTCCGAGCCACTGAGCAGAGCCACTTCGTCCGTCGGCTGGCTCGGGCTCGAGGGCGAGCCCTGGATCGACTCATCCATGTCCAGGATGCCGTCGACGATCTCGGTTTTGGCGCCGCCGGAGACGGACTCGTGATAGAGGTCGAAAGCCCCCTGACCGCTGCTCCAGACGAACATGTTCTCGCCACTCTGCATGTTGCAGACATATGACAACCCCACGTTCAACCCGGTGACGATGTGCTCGGTGGCCGTGAACTCCCCGTGCGTCGTCGCGCCGAAGTCCATGGGGTAGCGGTGGGTGATGATGACATCGCCGGCGCCGGGCAGGCCGTCATTGGCATCGCCGGGGCCGTCGATCAGCTTGGCGATGAGGACATCCACATCGGGGTCGTAACCACCGTCACTGCTGTCCATGTCGCTGTAGGCAACGGCGAAGACGAGCTCGGAAGGTTCCGGCTCGGGATCCGGGCCCGGCTCGGGATCCGGGTCCGGCTCGGGATCCGGGTCCGGGTCCGGCTCCGGCGCAGGCAACGGCTCCTCGAGCTGTGGTGTGCAGTCCTCGTCGAAGACGGCGACGCCGTTAGACCCGGGAACCTCCCCACCGGGGATCACGTCACCATGGGCCAGATGCTCATCCAAGGACTTGATGCTCACTTCCAAGAGGTTCCACCGGTGCCCATCAGACGCCGCATCTGCGGTGAAGTGACACACCAGGACGCGCTCGGGAGGCGCTCCCAGGGCCGCGGCCGGGATCAGGATGAGGCCCGCCAGCATCGCAGTGAGGGCGGCCGGCCAAGCGGATGGCTTCATCGCTCTTCCCTTCACCACCCAACCGCCCGCACCTGACAGTCATAGCCGGGCTTCGGGATGAGTCAAGCGAATGCGACCGCCGCCGGGGCTTGCGGCACGTCAGGTCGAGTCCAGGACCTGGTCCAGCGGTCGCGGCACCGCGGAGAGGTCGAGCTCCTCGACTAGTAGGCGGGCAAACCGGATCTTCCGCCCGGACCGGGTCCCCATGAAGCGGCGCATCTGCTTGTCGAGGGGGCGATCCCGCTGAGCCGGCTGGCGCTGGAAGCGGCTGAAGGTGGCCATCTCGCCTTCAGCCTCGATGATCCCCTGGACTCGGGTCGTCCCCACGGCCCGAATCAACTCGTCTTCCAGGTCCTCGACGCAGACGAAGAACCCGAGCTCCTCCATGTCGGAGCGGCTGAGGTCGGATCCCATCCCGGCCCGTTCCAACGCACGCCGGAAGTCCGCTTCCTCGCCCTCGTCGCAGAGGCCGGCGAGATCCACGTCCCGGCCCGGGGGCCCCAGCAGATGGAGGAATTGCCCGACGGTGGTTGCTCCGCCCATCGGCAGGATCGAGACGCCCTCGGCATCGAGATCCCTGCCTCGACGACGGGCCAGCGTGTCGAGGGCGGCCTGATCGCTGAGACCCTCCACCAGGATCACCGCTCTCGATTCCAGGGCCGAGGCGAGGCGTATCCTTTGCTCCTGGTCCATGCCGTCCGAGGTCAACTCTCGCCGTAGCGAGTGACCCCCTCCCCGTACTTCTCGGTGAACAGCTCGAGAACCTCCCCGGGCTCGGCGTGTCTGCCTGCCTCGTGTTTCGAGTAGAGGGTCTCACCGTCGACAGTGACGTCGAAGACGCCTTTCGACCCGGTGGTAAAGGTGAGGGTCTCCACGACGTGCTGGTAGTTGGCGAGGATGTCGGCTGCCGCGCTCACGGCGCGATCGAGATAGTTTCAGGGGACGCAGTAGGTGAGGTCGATGACGTGCATTACCGGCACATCGTAGACCAGGGCGTTTACCTCGGCGGCCACCGTTGATCCGCAGGCTGCGGTTGACGACCTCGCTGCACGGATACCACGCCCTCGGCTCGGAGTCGTAGACGTCCAACGCCCCGAGTCTCTTGTAGGCGCTCCGGCTTGGGCGAGTCGGGCCGATGCCCTGTCGGAGATGGTCGCTAGTGTCGACGGGCCGTGCCTTCTCGTGAGCAACGGCTGCTCGAGACGTTGGTGAGCCTGGCGGACACCATGGTGGCCGACTTCGACGTGGTCGACCTCTTCTATCGGCTGGTCGATGCCGCCACGAACCTGCTCGACGTCGACGCGGCAGGTCTGCTGCTCGCCGACAACCAAGGACAGCTACAGGTGATGGCGGTGACCGACCAGGAGGCGGCATTCGTCGAGATGGTCCAACTGCAGCGTGAGGAGGGGCCGTGTTTCGACGCGTACCAGACGGGGGAGGTCGTCTGGGCGTCGCTGACCGAGCCCGACGAACAGCGGCGCTGGCCGACCTTCTCCTCTGCGGCGCTGGAAGCGGGTTTTGCAGGAGTTCTCGCGATGCCGATGCGTCTGCGCGCCAGCGTCGTCGGGGCGCTCAACCTGTTCCGCTCAGAGCCAGGCGAGTTGGAGGAGAGTGACCTGATAGCGGCCAAGGCGCTCACCGATCTGGCCACGATCGCCATCCTGCAGAGCCGGATCACCGAAGACTCCGAGACCGTGATCGCCCAGTTGCAGGGCGCCCTCGACAGCCGGGTGGTCATCGAACAGGCCAAGGGGATCATCTCGGAGAAAGCCCAGATCAGCATGGACCAGGCGTTCGCTCGTCTCCGCAGACACGCCCGTGACAACAACAAACGGCTCCGAGACGTCGCCGAGGAGATCGTCTCGGGCTCGTTCGATCCGGAGCGACTTCCCGAAATGTGAGCCAGCCGCGGTGTTTCGCGCCGAGGCCGCGCCGGGTAAAGTCCCCGCCACCG
Organism: uncultured Acidimicrobiaceae bacterium; assembly: GCA_964485005.1. Classification (GTDB taxonomy): domain Bacteria; phylum Actinomycetota; class Acidimicrobiia; order Spongiisociales; family ZC4RG35; genus JAHWLC01. The sequence goes on from CAZAHX010000075.1 coordinate 3,777, forward strand.
CTGCTCCAGACCCCGGCAGTCTCTTAGAAGGGGTCTCGGAGGATGGTGATCGACGATTTTTGGATGGCGGGCCCGGTCTCCAGCAGGGTCGTTCCCGAGTTCAACGTCTCGACTCGTGTCCTCGACGGGGCGGCGCTGGTCGTAGTGCGCGGCGAGCTCGACCTGTTCACCGGACGAGTCCTGTCAGACAGCGTTCGTTGTCATAACGGCCGTTACGAGCGGATGATCTTCGATCTGACGGATCTGAGCTTCATCGATGTCGCTGGCTTCCGCGCCCTCCTCGAATGCGCAGACGAGGTGCGGGTGATGACCATTAGAAGCCCATCCCCGGCGGTCCGCCGACTACTCGAGATCCTGGAGAGGGATTCGCTGATAGAAGACGAGGCGGAGGCGCGGCCCGGCGCACCGTCGCCCGACTGACGACACTCAGGTCAGACCGGTCGTTTCAACGGGTCGGTTGAGCACCTCCAGGCCTCGCTCCATGAACAGCTCGGCCACCCTGTCGGCTGTCTCGGCCGTGGCCAGCGCCACCACCGACGGTCCCGCTCCCGAACGCGCCGCGTGCAATGCGCCGGCTCGTTTCGCCATCTTGATCAGATCGTCGACCTCGGGGTCGATCTCGGCTCTGGGGGACTCGTGGATCTCGTCGCCGTGAGCGGCGTCGAGCATTCCGGCGTCACCGGTGATCAACCCCGCGGTGAGCGCCGCCAGCCTGGCGAGGCTGCGCACGACGACCTCGAGTTCCTGCTCCTTTCTCACGACGCCCCGAGCCTCTGTGGTCGACAGCCGGCCCTCCGGGATCCCCACGACCGGGCGCAGCGACGGATGGAGAGGAAGACGCATGGGGAGCCCCGTGGCCGGGACGAGCACAAGCCCGCCGTAGACACACGCCGCGACCTGCTCGGGATGCCCCTCGAGCTGCGCCGCGATGCGAAAGACCCGATCGGGCGACGCCGAGCCGTCCGTCGCCCGCATCGCCGCGGCGGCCCCGGCGACGAGAGCGGCCGACGACGAGCCAACACCCCTGCCCAGAGGGATTTCACTGTCTACCGTCATCGCCAGTGGGCGGTCACCCACGGTGTGCTGTGCTGCGACCAGGACCGCATCCGGCTCACCCGGCCCGGGTGCGTGCGACCCGGTGTGCTCGACGGACCACTGTTCGGCGATTTCGGCGGTCACGCCGCATCGCAGACCAAGGGCCAGGCCGAGCACGTCGTATCCGGGACCCAGGTTGGCGGTGCTCGCTGGGGCCGACGCAGTGGCTCTCACGGTGGGAGCCTATCGGGGGTTACCGTGCCGCCATGGGCGACATCCTCGATGTCGAGAGTCTCTTGCCCCAGTTGGTCCTGGCGCTCGGTCTGGCCCTTCTCCTGGGCAACGGGGCGGCATGGTGGAAGCATCGCAGGGGGGAGATGCCGCCGGGGATAGAAGACGCAAAGTACCGCCCGGGTCGGGTCCTCTTCCTCTCCCTCGTCGGCCTCCTGCTCACTGTGTGGGGCGCGGTCACGCTGTTCGGTTGAGGATCAGGAGGAGGAAACCCCCCGGGCCAGCCCGAAGTAACTCCGCTTCGGGTCCTCGGACAGCGCCTCACCGACGGAAACCACCACGGCGATGATCGGCACGGTCAAGAACGCCCCCACGAGTCCGAAGGCGATACCGCCCCCGGCCACGCCGAGCAGGACGAGGAGCGGGTGGAGCTTGAGCGTCTGACCGAAGACCAGGGGCAACACCACATCGCCCTCGAGCTGTTGGATGACGGTGATGAGAGCGAGGATGATCAGTGCGTCGGTGACGCCGCCATTCACGAAGGCGACTGCCACCGCAACCAGACCGCTCACAAATGCCCCCACCAACGGAAAAAAGGCCCCGAAGAAGACCAGGATCGATAGCGGGACGACCAGGGGGACGCCGACGATCCAGAGCCCGAGACCGATGGCGACTGCATCGACCAGACCGACGACCGCGATGCCCGCCATGTAACCCGAGAGCGATTCCCAGCCCACCCTGATCGCAGTCTCCACCTTGTGATCGGTGTCCTCCGGGAGACGGTCGACGAGCATGCGCACCATTCGCCTCCCGTCCTTGATGACGAAGAAGGTGGTGATGACGGCTAGGAAGGCGCCGGTCATGAACTCGACCACCGCGGTGGCCCCGGGGACGAGTCCCTCCTCGGCGAGTTCTCTCATTCGCTCCTGCGCCGCGTTCCAATAGTTGTCGACCTGGGTCTCGGATAGCCCGAGCGGGCCGACGATCAGCCACCGCCGCACCGAGTCGGCGGCGGAGGAGAGGTCACCTCCCAGATCGGCGAACCCCGAGACGAGCTGGGGTATGACCACCAGCCCGATACCGACGATGACGGCAAATGCTCCAACCATCGTCGAAAGCGCGGCGACCAGGGGAGGCCAGCCCCGATCGACGAGCCATCGGGTGGGGGCCCACAGCACCGAAGCGAGAAAAAGGGAGATCGCCACGGCTATGGCCACGACGCTCACCGCCCGCAAAAGTTGGAACGCGAAGTAGGCCACGGCCCCGATGGCCAGCACCCGCCAGGAGATTCCGCCTAGCGTGACCAGCCAATCGGGCATGCGGTGCCGGGGGTCTCCTCGCGGCACTCTCAGTCCCCGGCTCGAACGAGACCGACGATGGGCGTGGCGAAGTCGAGCCAGGATTCCACCATCTCGATCGTCTGCGCCTTGCCCGAGCCGGCGTGGCCGCCGTCGAGCACTCGCAGGTCGACCGGCTTGTCCTCGGCGAGCAGATCGCGGACGAACGCCTCCACCTGACGCAGCGGTGTGCGGGAGTCGGTGGCCGGCTGGGAGATCAGGATCGGGGCCTCGTAGTCGGCGGCGTACGTGCGCGGCGAGGCCCTCCGATAGTGGTCGGGCAGATCTTCGGGGGGACCGCCGAAGAGGCTCAGGTCATAGCCTTTCAGGATGTCGTTCGAGTCCTCGTAATTGAGGGCCCAGTCGCCAATCGGCGCGCCTGCCACCCCGGCAGCCCAGAGGTGGGGGTGGGTGCCCAGGCTCTGCAAGGTGAGATACCCACCGTAGGAGTAGCCGTTCTTGACCACCCGGTCGGGATCGGCGATGCCTTCGTCGACCAGCCACTGCCAGGCGGAGACCACATCGTCGACGTCGGGCCCCCCGATGTTCCCGGTCAGCGCCTCACGGAACGACTCCCCGAAGGTGAGCGAGCCTCGGTAGTTGATGCTGGCCACTGCGAACCCGGCGTCGAACCAGGCGCTGCAGATCGGGCTGAAGGTGGGGCCCGCCACCGAGCTCGGCCCGCCGTGGGTGTAGAGGACAGTCGGCCATGGCCCTTCATCCTCGGGGCGCATCAGCCAACCCTGAATCTCGGCATCTCCGGTGGAGGCGAAGGTGAACTCCTCCCACTGTGGCCCGGGGTAAGGCTCCTGGCCTTCGAGGGAGAGGGCAACCCGGTGCTTCCCCGGGCTCAGCTCGACCAGATGCCAGGGCCGGGTGGCGTCGCTCCACACGGATATGGCGGTGTCGGACCCGATGAGGACGGGGTCGGCCCACGGATGCGCCGACCCGGGTGGAGTGGCCAACCGCGTCGTCTCCCCGTTATCCACGTCGTATACGAACAAGGCGCTCCGCGCCCGGTAGCTCTGGAAGAGGAGGAGGCTGGTGCCTTCCCACCAGTCCACCGGTGTGACGTCCCCGGGTATGTCCACCTCGATGTGAGTGAGCTGCTCGCCGTCCCAGAAACCGGGACGGAGCCAGTCTCCATCAGCTCGCGCCACCGCCACCCGCCTCTCGTGGATCGGCCCGCCCTGGGTCCGACCCATCTCGGCATGGACCTCGCCGGTGGTGAGGTCGACGAGCCGGAGCACGGGGACCAGGCCCCTTCCCGGTGTGGCCAGGGTGACCGCAGCCATCCCCTCCTCGGAATGGACCGTCCCTCTGACCAGGGAGGGCATCACCAGGGTGCGGGTGCCTGCCGGATCGACCACCAGCAGCACCTGCTCTCCCCCCATCCCCGCAACTGCGATAACCCCGGCATCCGTGGGATGAAGTCCGTAGGCGGTGTAGTTGTCGAGGCCCGGGGTGAGATCCTCTGACTCGCCGGTGTCGAAGTCGAAACGGTGGAGATGGCCGATCTCGGAGCCCGGCTCATCTTCGACCATGGCGTAGATCCACTCACCGTCGGCGGAGACCGCGGCTGTGGTCACCGCGGCGTCCGATGCAGTCACCGGACGCAAGTCGCCCGAGGATCGGTTCCAGGCATAGGCCTGGAACCTCTGGTCACGGTCGCTGATCACCATGGCCCGGCTGGGGTCGTGTTTGGCGATGGCGACCTGTGTCACCACCGGGGCTCGAAAGCGGTCACGCCAGTCCATCCGGGGGATCCTACGGCACGGATCTTTCCAGGAGCCGCCCGCTACGATGACACCACACGCGGGTGTAGTTCAATGGTAGAACACGAGCTTCCCAAGCTCGGAGCGAGGGTTCG
>CAZAHX010000076.1:0-8226 GCA_964485005.1 uncultured Acidimicrobiaceae bacterium
GGGATGGTCCAGGCCCGGGCTTCGTTGGCGTTGGCAGTGAGGAACGTCTGCAGGCCCAATGCCCGAAAGGCGGCCCGGATCACCTGGTAGAGCCCTGTCTCCTCGAGCCCGAGGGAGTCCAGCATCTCGGCTGCGTCCTCCGCTGGGAGCTCGGCGAGCTCTGACGCGAGCAAGGCGTCGAGGAAGACCGCCTCCGAGGGGGCCACTGCTGCAGAGAGGGCATCCATCCTCTCCCTATCGCCGAGCAGATCGTCATCGGCGTTGAACACGTAGACCACTGGTTTGGCCGTGAGGAGAAAGAGTTCGCCCGGCTCATCGTGGTTTCGCCTGAGGTCTGGATCACGCCACACCATCCCGCCCCCGGCGAGTAACTCGACCATGCGTCCCAGGAGGTGGGCCTTGGGACGAAGACCGGGATCGGCGCTGGCTTCCCTCTCGATCCGTTCGAGACGGCTCTCCACCGTCTCGAGGTCGGCGAGCGCCAGCTCGGTCTCCACCGTCTCGATGTCGCGGAGTGGCTCGATCCCGTTCCCGCCGTGAGCGACACTCGGTGCCTCGAAGGCCCGCACCACATGACAGATGGCGGTGACATCCCTGATGTTGGCAAGGAACCTGTTGCCCAACCCCTCCCCCTGGCTCGCCCCTCTCACCAACCCGGCGATATCGACGAACCGGACCGTGGCCGGCGTGATCTTTGACGAGCCTGCCAGCTCGGCGAGCCGCCTCAGCCGGGCGTCGGGCACCGGGACCACACCGACATTGGGTTCGATGGTGGCGAACGGGTACACGGCAGTGACGGCCCCGGCAGCGGTCAGTGCGTTGAACAGGGTCGACTTACCGGCGTTGGGCAGGCCGACGATCCCAATGGACAGCCTCATCGCCGCGCAGGGTAGGAGGGCCAGTGGCTACCGTCGCCGGGCGTATGCGCAACACCGAGAAGGTCGGTCGGATAGCAGTGATCGGCGCCGGGACATGGGGCACGGTGGCTGCGGCCCTGGTCGCGCCGCGGGTGACGACCGTCCTCTGGGCCCGGCGTCCCGAGCTCGCCGAGGCCATCATGACCACCGGCCACAACCCCGACTATCTCCCCGAAGCCGCCCTCCCCGAGTCGCTCACCGCGACCTCAAAGCTCGAAACGGCGGTACCCGGCTCCGACACGGTGGTCATGGCCGTCCCCTCCCATGGCTTCCGTGAGGTCTACACCCGGGTGGCCCCCCTCCTCGACGAGGGGGCGACCGTCGTCTCGCTGGCCAAGGGAATCGAACAGGGGACCCTGTCCACGATGACCCGGGTGATGACGGAGGTCTCCCCCGAGCTGGACGCGTCCAGGATCGGGGTCCTCACCGGGCCCAACCTCGCCGGCGAGATTGCCGCCGGGCAGCCCACTGCAGCAGTGGCTGCATTCTCCGACCTGGAGACGGGGCGACGGGTCCAGGAAGTCTTCATGGGTCCCACGTTCCGGGTCTACACCAACGAGGACGTGATCGGATGCGAGTTGGGGGGAGCGCTCAAGAACGTGATGGCGATAGCAGCCGGCATGTCCGACGGCCTCGGTTTTGGCGACAACACGCGGGCCACCCTGATCACCAGGGCACTCGCCGAGCTGACCCGGCTGGGAGTTGCCGTAGGGGGTCGGCCGGAGACCTTCGCCGGTCTCGCCGGCATGGGCGATCTCATCGCCACCTGTTCGTCGACGGCGAGTCGGAACCATCGCGTCGGCGTCGCCCTGGCCGAGGGAAGGTCTCTCGATGAGGTGGTGGGCGAGATGAGAATGGTGGCAGAGGGCGTGAAGACCACCCGCTCGACGCTCGATCTCGCCGCGGAGTCCGGGGTGGAGATGCCGATCGCCGAGCACGTGGGGCAGGTTCTCTACGAGGGCGTGCACCCTCGGGATGCCGTCCTCAGCCTGATGACCCGGGAGGCACGCGCCGAGGACGAGGCACGATGACAGAGAAGACGACGATCCGACGGCTCCCCGAGCGCGGCGTGGACGACCGCGCCGTCATCGACCCCATCCTCGACGAGGGGCTCGTCTGCCACGCCGCGTATGTCATCGACCGGCGGCCGGTGGTCATCCCAACCCTGTACGCCAGGGACGGCGACCGGCTCCTCCTCCATGGCTCCCCCGCGTCCGGACTGGCCCGTGCGGTTCGGTACGGCTCTCCGCTGAGCGTGGCGGTGACCCTGGTCGACGGGATCGTGGTGGCCCGGAGCGGCTTTCACTCCTCGGCCAACTATCGGAGCGTGGTAGTCCACGGGACGGGGCGTCTGCTCGCGGTAGAGGAGAAACTGCGAGCTCTCGACCTGATCGTGGAGGCTCTCATCCCAGGTCGTTTCGCCGACATCAGAGAGCCCACGGAAGCCGAGATACGTCAGACCGCGGTGATCGAGCTGTCCCTCGACGAGATCTCGGCGAAGGTGCGCAGCGGAGGCCCCAAGGACGATCCCGTGGACCTGGGCACCCCGGTCTGGGCAGGAGTGGTGCCCCTACAGATGATGGCGGGGCGTGCCCAACCCGCCGATGACGTGGGGTCCGAGATCCCGGTTCCCGCCTATCTGAGCCCATACCAGCGGTAGCTTCTACACCCCGACGGTCACCGCGGCGCGTCGCAGTGCCCGGGTCGCCAGGTCCCGCTCTCCGAGACGATGGCGTAGCTCGCGCTCCAGACCGCCGATGGGATAGAGGTTCTGCGGGGCCCGGGGGTCCTTGTGGCCTTGGGAGGCGAAGCGGGGCAGCGTGGCGCTCACCCGGGTGGCGATGCGGGCTGCCTCGCCCGGAGGCTTGTCGGCATCGATCTCACAACGGACCAACCCCCCGGCGGGACCGGAGTGGTTGGCCAGACGGAGATACCAGGAGAACCGGCTCCAGGAGGTGGTGGTGAGGAAGAGAGGGGTGCGGTAGCCGGCGGGAAGGGCGGTGAGGACCTGACGCAGCTCCATGGGGAGGTATTGCACCTTCTGGGTCTTCACGTAGCCCACCGCGTTGTCGATGTCTCGGGCGTGGGAGAGGGGGCCGTCGACCACCACGAGGTCAGCCCCGCCAGAGGCGTGGCTCACCGCCGTCTCGAGGTCGCCCATTCGCTGCTGGATGCCGAGCCACAGCTCCTCCGAGGTGGTGCCCTTGGTGGCCTTCACCTCATAACGGCCCACGGTGGTTTCGACGGGGTCGGCCGGAGCCGATGTGAACAGGCCCCGCTCCACCCTGGTCTCTTCTATGACCGCCCTCCCGTGGCATCGCACCGCACCGGCGGCGTAGGTTGCGGCAAGGGCGAACCCGGGGAAGTCGGGTGGCTGATCGATCCAGAGCGTGGCGTCGACCCTCCTCACCCCGTCGACGAAGAGGACGTCGGTAGCCGGGTCGGCGTCGGGGAGCAGGGGCCTCCAGTCCTCCGCCCTCACCTCCACCTCCGGGTCGACGCTCTGAGTGGCATCGGCCAGCTCCGGGTCGGTGGGAGCCCCGTAGTCGGAATCCCATGCCTCGACTGTGAATCTCACGACACCCTCACCACTTTCGACCCTGCGGGGTCGGCGATGACCTCGTAGCGGGCGGGGGCGCGCGCCGCCAGTTCCTTGACGTGGGTGATGACCCCGACCATCAGATCCTGCGCCGCCAGCTCCTCGAGGACCGAGGCCACCACGTCGAGCGGCTCGTCGTCGAGGGTGCCGAAGCCCTCGTCGAGGATGATGGCATCGAGCCGGGCACCTCCCGCCACCGACAGCGTCTCGGCGAGGGACATGGCCAGGGCGAGGGAGAAGAGAAAGGTCTCACCTCCGGACAATGTGGAGACCGGCCTGATCTCGCCTGCCTTGGTGTGGTCCACGATGGAGAAGGCGCCGTCATCATCGGCTTCGAGGGAGTACTTGCCCTTGGAGAGCTGGTCGAGCAGATCGTTCGCTCCCGCCACCAGGTCGGAGATGGCCCCCGCCATCAGCCAGCGCTCGAATCCCGCCGCCCCCAAGTGCCCGGCGAGCTCGCTTGCCACCGCTGCGTCAGACCGGTCCTTGGCGAGTTGGGCATCCAATTCGGCGGCTTCGGCGAGGATCTCCTTCTGCCTGCCCACGGTCTGCCTGGCCAGCTCGGTCTCAGTGGCCACCTGGACGGCGAACGGCTCGACGGCGGGAACGGAGGCGGCCTCCATCCTCGCCACCAGACGGCGACGTGCTTCGTCCACCGCGGTCTTCAGCCCCTCGAGGGCCTGGGAGGCCGCCGCTCTACGCTCTTGCAGCGTCTCGCTGGCCTCGTCGACCCAAGACAGCAGTTCCTTCCACTGGACGAGGACGTCCTCGCTCTCCGGGATGGGTGGGTGAAGATCGGCCACTGCCTGTCTCGCCGCGAGGAGCATCCGACCCAGGGACCGGACCCTCTCGCTGAGATCCTCCCAAGCGCGTTGACGGCCGGCCAGGCTCTCCTCCCGCTCCTTTCGCGTGGCGGCGGCCGAGGCGAGCGATGCCCTGGCCCTTTCGACCTCGGTGATCATGGCTTCGACGTCTTCGAGGCTCAGCTCAGGATCGAGCCCCGATCGGAGTCTTGATAGCTGGGTCTCCAGCTCGCCGGCTCGGGTCTCCAGCTCGGTGACCCGCGCCCTGGCCGAGGCCAGTGCCGAGGCGGCCTCGGCGACCAGGGCGCGGCCCCGCTCGGTGTCCGCCTCCAGCCGGGCGAGCTCGGCGGGCTCGCCGGTCTCGGGTATCTCGAGCAGCTTCTGCTCGCAGACGGGACACGTCTGACCCTCGACCAACGTCGAGGCCAGCGCATGCGCGGCGTGGGACATCCTCCCCTCGCCGAGAGCCGCCTCGGCTTCGGCCAACGCGGAGGCATGCTCGGCCAGCCGGGCCTCGGCAGCCGTGTGTGTCTCCCGACACCCGCTGAGGTCGAGATTCTCGAGACGCTCCTCGATCCCGGCTATCTCCTTCAGGTCTCGCTTTGCCGCGTTCAGTGCCTCAGGCGAGGGGAGCTCCTCGACGTTACGGGCCGCGGACTCTTCGGAGGCCACCGCCTCGGCGAGAGCCGCGGTGGCCGCCTCCACGTCCTCCCGGGCGGACAGGGCCAGCTCATCGAGCTCGCCAAGCCGCTGGGGAGCCTCGACTGCGCCCAACCTCTCCAGGGCGTCGCCGATCTGCTCCAGCTCGCGCGAGGACGACTCGAGCCTCCCCAGGTCGGCACGGAGACGGTCTTCCTCCTCGACCACCGTGTCCTTCAACTGCTCGAGCGAGGCGAGCCGCCTCTCGGCCTCAGCAATCGCCTCCTCGTCGGGGACCTGGAGCGAGCCGAGCCGCCCCTCTGTCTGCCGGGCCCGCTCCTCGGCCACGGCGGCTCGCGCCCGCGCCAGGGTGCGCATCTCGCCGTAGACGTCGAGCGCCAGCAGACTGCGCAGCAGCTCCTGACGTTCCGACTTCTTGGCGGTCAAGAACCGGGCGAACTCGCCCTGGGGCAGCACCACCGTCCGGGTGAACTCGTCGAAGCCCAGCTTGAGCAGCGACGCCACCTCCCTGCTCACGTCGTCGGCACCGCTGGCCAGGACCTCCTCGCCCCGCTGCAGCCTCGCCTCGCGCACACTCGCCCCGGACTTGGTCCGCTCCGCCAACCGCACCGCGGTGTGCTCCACACCCCCCACCTCGAAGTCGAACCGGACCCTCGCCCGATCGGCTCCGGCCGTTATCGCCGGTGCCACCGCATTGCCGCCGAGACGAGGCACCCGTCCATAGAGGGCGAAGATCATGGCGTCGACGAGGCTCGACTTGCCCGATCCGGTGGGGCCCGAGATGGAGAAGAACTCCACGTCCGCCAGGTCGAGTGTCTCCCGCTTGCGATAGGAGGAGAAGCCCTCGATCTCGAGACGCAGCGGCCTCATGACGACGCCTCGTCGAGCAGATCGGCGAACAGCCGCTCCACATCGGGGTCGGCGACACCCTTCTCATCCAGATAGCGATGGAAGGCGTCGACGGGGTGGAGCGAGCGACGGCTGTGGTGGACACGACGGGTGGCTTCGGCCTCTTCGAGCACTACCTCGACAGTGCCCGGGATGGCCTCCCTCACCGCCTCGGCCAGGCCGACCCTGGCTTTCTCCGCGAGCTCGACGCGGACGTGGGCGTCCCCTGCATCGCCTGCATGGGCCAGGACCTGCTCGAGAGACCCCCTCATCGTCAGCAGACGCTTCCCCTCCTCGAGGGGGATCGTGGTCACTTTGGCGGGGAGCCCGGGTGACGCCTCGACGAGGAGCACGCCCTTGCGATCCTCCACCTCTCCGAAGTCGAGCTGAAGCGGCGACCCCGAATACCACACCGACCCGGCGTGGGGGATCTTCTGCTGTCGATGGAGATGGCCCAGGGCCACATAGCTCAGATGCCCGGGGAAGAGTGCGGAGGGGATGGCGTAGCCGAAAATGTGGGCCTGACGCTCCCCGCCCCCGGTCTCGGCACCGAAGACGGTGAGATGACCGGCGAGCAGGTTGACCGTCTCCGGATTCATCCCCGAGGTGAGGGTGTCGATGAGCCGGCGAACGCGCTCCTGGTAGTCCCCAGCGTGCTCATCGGGGTCGGAGCCCATGATCTCCTCGGCCTTGACTATCCCCCGCTGGGAGACGAAGGGCAGCACCGCCACCCTCACCCCGATGTCGGGGAGGTCGACGACGCCTCCTTCCGACGGGGGTCGGGGCGCCCCGACGACGGTGATCCGACCCATCTCGAGCAGGGGGGCCACCGCGTCGAGACGTGCTGCGCTGTCATGATTCCCGGCGAGCACTATCACCGGGGCAACCTCGGCCAGTCCTAACAGGGCCCGCCAGGCGATCTCCTCCGCCACCGGCGTCGGTGAGGAGGCGTCGAATATGTCACCAGCGACCAGGGTGAGGTCGACGGCCTGGTCGGCGGTGAGCGCGACGATCTCGTCGAGCACGGCGCGGTGCTCGTCGCTGCGGTCACGGCCGCGAATCCGCCGGCCGATGTGCCAGTCCGAGGTGTGGAGGATCTTGACCGCCATGCCCGAGATCGTAAGACCCGGCTGTGACAGATCCCGGGAGCGTCACAGACCTTCGAAGGGGTCCTCGGGGCCGGCTTCCCCGACGGGCGCCACGGCCTCGGAGGCTCGGGTGGCCCAGGCAGGGAAGGGGAACTCCAGGACCAGGGGGACCGGGAGCTCCGGCTGACTGAGGATCATGGTCCCCGGTTTGACGATGGTCGCTCTCTGCCGGTGCACCGCGGGGAGGAAGCCATACTCCTCCCGGCCGGCCTCCGCGGAGTCGAGCCGGCCGACCACCCTGATCGACGAATTGGCGATGATCCGCCGCTCCACCTCGGAGGCGGTCTGCTGGGCGCCGATGAGGATGACCCCGAGGGACCGTCCCCGCTCGGCCACGTCGAGGAGGACGTCCTTGATCGGGCTCGAGCCCTCACGCGGGGCGTACTTGTTCAGCTCGTCGAGCACCACGAGGAGCAGCTCCTCGGACTGGCCCGCCCTCTCCTTGTCCTCGAAGGCTCGATTCAAAGTGACCCCGACGACGAATCGCTTGGCGCGGTCGTTCAGGTTGTGCAGGTCGACCACCGTCACCTGGTTGTCGAGGGTCACCCGGTGCCGCTGCGGATCGGGGACGTCGGCGCGGACGAGACGGCCAACGTGACGCACCGAGGCCTGGAGCCTCCGCACGAACGCGTTGATGGTGCCGGTGCCCATGGCAGGCCCGGCCCACAGGTAACGATGCTCGTCGGACTGCACCCGCTCGGTGACCAGGTCGGCGAGCTCGCGGAAGGTGGTGACCTTGACCCCGTCGACCACCGCAGCACCGGTCTCGGTGGGCTCGGCCTTGCGCAGTTGGGCCATCACGTTGTAGACGACGGTCGTGTACTGGGCCCGGTCGTCCTCGGCGTCGGCGAAGAGGAAGGGCATCAGGTCCTCGGAGCAGAACTCGTATGTCGTCCAGAAAAAGGAGGTCACGTCGGAACGTGAGGCGACGTCGGCGCTGGCCCGGGAGTCGTCGAGGCGGGGCGGGGCGTACAGCCCCACCGACTCGAAGGGGGTGGAGGGAAGCCCGAGCTCTGAGTAGCGGAGACGCTGCTCGTCGTCGAGGCGGGTGTTGACCCGGTCGAGATGGAGGAGGTCTTCGCCCTTGACATTGAACACCAGGGCCTTGGTGTTCACCGCCGCCTGGCCCAGCACACCGGAGGTAAACAGGGAATGGAGCAGGAAGGTGGCGTAGCTGGTCTTGGTTGCCACCCCCGAGATGCCCGAGATGT
>CAZAHX010000077.1:0-8197 GCA_964485005.1 uncultured Acidimicrobiaceae bacterium
AGCTCGGGGTTCTCGTGCCAGAAGTGGTCGATGTCCCACGCCTCGTCACCGATGACCAGGTCGTGGTTGCCTTCCTCCACAACCTCCTGGAAGACCATGAAGTTGGCGAGCAGGATCTCGTCCATGCTTCGCAAGGCCTGAAAGCAGTGGAGGTCGTGACCGGTCGCCTCCGAGGCGATGTGGCCCGACTCCGAGGCCAGCCAGCGGCTTGCCGGGTGGATGGTCTCCCCCGCCGCCTCAAGAACCGCGGTCACGGGATGCTGGGCGAGCCACTCGATCTCCAGATCGGGCTGCAATGCCTTGAGTTCCTGGGCGATGGCCACATCGCGCCGAGCATGGCCGAGACCGATGGGGGAGGACAGATAGAGGGCTTTCTTGCGCCGATCCAAGGCGCGGGTCCAAGTTTGGCTCTTCATGGTGGGCACCTCCACAACCCGATCGACGAAGTCTTTGATCGCTCGATTGACCGTCACCGGGTCTCGGCCAAGGGCAAGATGACCCGATCCCTCCATCACCACAAGCTCGCCACCCGTGATCTCGGCGAAAGCCCTTCCCCGATCGAGGTGCTGGCACACGTCCTGGTCGCCATGGATCACCAGCACGGGGACGCCGAGCGACCGGCACAGGTCCTCGAACTCCTCCTTGGTGGGGGCATCGCGGTCCGGGCCCTCTTCGCCGGCGACGAGAACCTCCCCGGTGGACTCCAACGCCCAGCCGACCGCGTCCTCCCACTGCTTGGTGGAGTGGGGCTCCACCAGCTGGGCACCGAAGAAGAATTCCACCCAGTCTCGATGCCGGGTGGTGATGGCGTGCCGGTTGCTCAGCTCCCACCCCTGAGGGTCCTCGAGAACTTCCTCCCATCTCTCGTTGGCCTGCACCCAGTGGGGCTGGGAGCGGCCCAGATAGGGGACGCCGGGCTCGATGGCGACCAGGGCGGTCACCCGGTCGGGGTGCGCCGACGCCAGCTCGACCGCCCACCAGTTGGCGTGGCAGTGGGCCACCACTATCCCCTCCTCGGTGTCCGTGGCGTCCAGCACCGCCACGATGTCGGCAATGTTCTCGGCCCGGGTGTGGGAGACGGGATCCGTCGGCCTCCCCGATCTGCCGTTGCCCCGTCCGTCCATGGTGACTATCCGATAGTGCCTGCTCAGGAAGGGGATCTGCCCTTTGAAGATGCGGGAGTGGGTGATCGGCGCCGGCGGGACGAAGAGCAGGGTCGGCCCCTCCCGGTCGTAGATCTCGAAGGCGACGTCCACCCCATCCCGGTTGACGACACCCACACGGTCGGGGGAGACGGCTCTCATGACGACCCCACCATCGGGGCGGTCACCCGGTCGACAAAATCCTTGATGAGGAGATTCACCTTCACTGGTTCGCGAGCTAACGGGATGTGACCTGATCCCTCCATGGTCACCAGCTCGGCACCGGTGAGCCGGGCCAGCTCCTCGCTGACCGGCAGAGGGACGATGTAGTCGTCGGTGCCATGGATGAGGAGCACCGGGCACCTCACCCGACGCGCCCAGTCACGCGTCGTCTCGACGTCTCCGTTGCGAGCATCCCATTCGGCGCCGAGCAGCTCTCCCGAAGTCTGCAGAGTCCAGCCCACGCAGTCTTCGACCTGTTTGGTGGAGTGCGGCTCGGGGAAGCAGTGACCGAAAAAGAACCAGGCAAAGTCCTCCAGATCGTCGAGCCAGTACTGCCGGTTGTACTTGGTCCAGTCACCTCGATCGTCGCGGCCACCGGTCTTGAGCGCGGAGGGTGGCTGTGGCGGATAGGGCTTCTCGAAGTTATCCATGATGTAGCGGCTCCGCTCGCTCGGTCCCGTTGTGAGCACAGGGGTGGCCGGCCCGATAAGAACGAGGCCGTCGACACGCTCGGCTCGTTCCGCGGCAAAGGAAATTCCGAAATGCCCGCCCTGGGAGAGGCCGACGAGGAAGGCAGAATCGGCTCCGACCTCGTCGAGCACGCTCTCGGTGTAGCGGAGATGGGCGTACACACCGTGGTGCGCGGGGTCGAGGGGGCGATCGGACTTCCCGTTTCCCGGCGGGTCATAGGTGATGACCCTGAAGTGTCTGGCCAAGTAGGGAACCTGGAGCTTCCAGAACCGGGAGTCGAGGATCATCCACGTTGGGAGGAGCAAGATGGTCGGCTCACCGTCGCCGTGCACCTCGTAGAAGATCTGCACTCCGTCGCAGTCGACATGACCCGACGAATCGGGCTGTCGCGCTCTCACGACTGGTCCTCGAGGCGACGAAGCAAGTCGCCCACCTTGCGCAAGGCCGATCGGGCCGGCATCTCCGACTCGTCGAAGCCGAGGAGGAGCATGGTCTCCACCCCGAGGAAAGGCGCGCCCGCCAGAACCGCGGCCTCCTCGGGGGTGAACGGCCCCAATCCTCCCACTTTCTCCGCGGCGCGCCGTGCGACCTCGGCGAGGAGGTTGAACCACTTGCCGAGCATCTCCTTGACCGCAATCGCGATCTCCGGGTCCGACCACCCGGCCGCGGTCAACTCCTGGAGCACCCGGACATAACCCGACTCGAGATCGTCCTCGAGGAAGTCGCATGCCTGCTCCCACTGCTTCCAGAGGGGAATGTCCTGCTGGTACATCTGACGCTGACGGTCCAGGAGCTTGCGATTCTCTTCGGCGAGCACATCGAGGACCAGACCCTGTTTCGATCCGAAGTGATAGTGGATCTGGCTGAGCGGAACCCCGGCGGCTTCGGCGATCTTCCGCGTGGAGAGTCCGGCATAGCCCGAGTCGAGCAGCGACTCTTTCGCCGCCCGGAGGATGGTCTCCCTGGTTTGGGTCTCTACGGTCACTTCAGGATCTCTCTCTCTTATCGGTCGATCGACCGAATTAGGGAGAAATGTATAGGTCGGGGCTCTCCCTGTCAAGGGGCGGGGTTCATGGGTGGGTGTCCTGAGATCCTGTCCACTCCCCTAGCCTCCGCGGGGTGACCAACTCAGACGAGGCTCTCCGCTCCGACATCCGGAGGCTGGGCAACCAGCTCGGAGAGACGCTGGTCCGCCAACACGGTCAAGAGCTTCTCGACCTGGTGGAACGGGTTCGAGCGCTGGACAAGGCAGCCCGTCAGGACCTGGATAGAGACGCCGAAGCCGAGCTCCGTGATCTGCTCGCCGAGCTGTCCACTGACCAGGTCATCCCGCTGGTCAGGGCGTTCACCACCTACTTCTACCTGGCCAATGTCGCCGAACAGGTGCACCGAATCGACGAGCTCGCTGCAGACGAGCGATACCTGAAGGCCACAGTCGACCGGATAGTCGAAGCCGATCTCGATCAGGGCCTGATCGACCAGATTCTCGCCCGACTGGAAGTCCGCCCTGTGTTCACCGCCCACCCGACCGAGGTGGCCCGGCGCAGCATCCTCACCAAGAGAGGCAACCTGGCCGGGCTCATCGAGGAACGCCGCCGTGAGCAGCGCTCGGAGCGCATCGACCAGATCGACCGTCGCAGCGCCGAGGTCATCGATCAGATCTGGCAAACCGACGACCTGCGCATCGTGAGGCCCACGGTGGTCGACGAGGCACGATCGGCTCTCTACTACCTGATGGCATTGGCCGAGGAAGTGGTGCCGGATCTACTCGAGGCCATCCAGACGCAACTCCAGCGTCTCACCGATCATCCCGGCAATTCGCCTCTGCGTTTCGGCAGCTGGGTCGGAGGTGATCGCGACGGCAATCCAGCCGTCACGCCGGAGACCACTTTGGACACCCTGGCGCTCCAACACGACCGTGGCCTCACGTTTCTCATCGGGCTCATAGAGGATCTCGCCGAGGAGCTATCGGTGTCCTCCCGACTTGCCCCGATCAGCCCGGAAATGGAGAGCTCCCTGGAGAGGGACGAGCAATCGCTCCCCGACGTCCACCGGCGGGAGCATCGCCGCACCTCGGGGGAGCCCTATCGGCTGAAATGCTCCTACATCCACCAACGGCTGCTCAACACTCGGGAGCGCATCAGGGATGGGGGGACCCATCATCCCGGCGCCGACTACTCCCATCCCGGCGAGCTCGCCGCCGAGCTGGAGATCATGGCGAGGTCGTTGCAGAGTGCCAGGGGCACACTCATCGCCGAAGGGGCCCTGGGCAAGGCTCGACGGGCAGTCGACGTCTTCGGCTTTGCCATGGCGATCCTCGACGTCAGGGAGCATGCCGCCAAGCACCGAGAGACGGTGGAACAACTCTTCGCCCTGGTCGGGACGGACCTCGCCGCCATGGGCGGCGCGCAGAGGCTCAATGTGGTCTCCGCAGAGCTGCGCGGCCCCCGGCCCCTCTCGGGAAAGACCACCGTGCTCGACGGGGACGCGGACCAGACCCTTGGAGTCTTCCACGCCATCAGAGAGGCCCACCAGCGGTTCGGCACCGGGGTGATCCAGAGTTATGTGATCTCGATGACGGAGAGCCCGGCCGATGTCATCGAAGCCGCCCTCCTCGCCCGAGAGGCCGGGCTCATCGATATCAACCGCGGTATCGCCGACATCGGAATCGTCCCCCTGGTGGAGACGATCGACGACCTACGGGGGGCAGGGACGTTGCTGGATGATCTCCTCCACGATGGCAACTACCGGAAGCTGGTGGCGCTCCGGGGAGACACCCAGGAGGTGATGCTCGGCTACTCCGACTCCAACAAGATCGGGGGGATCACCACATCACAGTGGGAGATCTACAAAGCCCAGCGGGCGATGCACGACGCCGCGGCGCGGCACGGCGTCCACCTCCGTCTCTTTCACGGCCGGGGTGGAACAGTGGGCAGGGGTGGAGGGCCGACACATGCCGCGATCCTTGCCCAGCCTTACGGGACGGTGGACGGGGACATCAAGATCACCGAGCAGGGGGAGGTAATCTCGGAGAAGTACGCCCATCCCGGGATCGCCGCACGCAACCTCGAGCTGATGGTGGCGTCCGTCCTGGAGAGCTCGCTGCTCCACCGGCGCTCCCGTCGCCCCAAGGAGACGCTTGACGCCTGGACCGAGACGATGGACTGCTTCGCCGCCGAGGCCTACTCGGGCTACGGGTCCCTCGTCGAGGACCCCAGCCTGGTCCCCTATTTCCTCGCCTCGACGCCCGTCGAGGAGCTGGGCAAGATGAACATCGGGAGCAGGCCTTCGCGGCGACCCGGAAGCTCGGGCGGTGTCGGCGACCTCCGTGCGATCCCCTGGGTATTCGGTTGGACCCAGACCCGGCAGATCGTCCCGGGATGGTTCGGGGTGGGGATCGGTCTGAAAGCCGCTCGCAAGGCCGGCTACGAGAAGGTTCTCGGCGAGATGGCCGAAAAGTGGTCTTTCTTGCAAACCTTCCTCGACAACGTGGAGATGACCCTGACCAAGACCGACCTCGATATCACGGCTCGATACGTAGAGGAGCTGGTCCAACCTTCCCACCGTCATCTCCTCGACGTCATAAGGGAGGAGCGAGACAGGACCGAGCACGAGGTGCTGGCACTGCGAGACCGGGACCAGCTCCTCGAGGGCTCGCCGCTGCTGCGCCGCACCTTGGAGGTCCGGGACATATACCTGGACCCGATCAACTTCCTCCAGGTGTCCCTGCTCGCCCGGAGCCGGGGAGGCGAGGAGTCACCGGAGCTCGACCGCGCCCTCCTGCTCACCGTCAACGGGATCGCCGCCGGGATGCGCAACACCGGATAACACCGAGCACTTAGTCTCCGAGTCATGGCGCTGACCGTCCTCGATCACCCCCTCTCCGCCGACCTGCTCACCGTCCTGCGGGACCGGGAAACCGAGCCGCCGGAGTTCAGGCAGACGGCGGAGAGACTCGGCTATCTCCTGGTTGCCGAGGCCCTCTCCGACATGACCGCCCTCGAGGTCGACATCACCACCCCGCTCGAGCCCACCAAGGGCTCGAGGCTGCACCGCCCAGTGGTCGCCGTGGCGGTGCTCCGCGCCGGGCTCGGCCTCCTCGAGTCGGTGCTGACCCTGGTACCCAACGCCACAATCGGCTTCGCCGGGGTGTAACGGGACGAGGAGACCGCGCAGCCGATGGAGTACTACACCAAGTTTCCCACTCTGGACTCCGCCCGGGTCCTCGTCCTCGAGCCCATGCTGGCCACAGGAGGATCGCTCTCCTGGGCCGTGGACAAGGTCAAGGAGAACGGGGCCCGCGACATCACCGCCATCTGCGTCGTCGCCGCTCCCAGCGGGGTGGAGCGGATGGAGACCGACCATGGCGACGTGAGGATTGTGGCTGCGGCACTCGATCGCGAGCTCAACCCCAACTTCTACATCGCACCCGGCCTCGGTGACATGGGAGACCGGCTGTTCGGGACCCTGTGAAAGGATTCGAGGAAGCGGTGACGGAGGTGATCCGTGGCCTCGGGCCGGGGGATCTCGTCACCTACGGCGAGGTGGCGGCCGAGGCCGGGCATCCCGGGGCGGCGCGGGCCGTGGGCAACCTGCTCAGGACCTGCGGCGAAGATCTCCCCTGGTGGCGGGTGCTGGGAGCAGGAGGCCGGCTGCGCGCCCCGGACCGGGCCCGTCAGGCCCGTCTCCTCACCAGCGAGGGGATAGTGGTGATCGCGGACCGGGTCTGGAACCGATCGTCGTCCGATGGCGTCCAAACGCCATGACGAACACCAAGCTCATCGGTCTCATCGCCCTCTCCGGTTTGGCGTTGGCGGCCTGCGCCCAAGGTCGGCAGGCCGACATCGTCGTCAACACCGGGGAGAACCGCACGGGGGTATCGGTATCCGGGACCGGGGAGGTCACCGGGGCTCCTGACACCCTCACCATCGACCTCGGTGTCTCCGTGTTGGGAGAAACCGTGGCCGAAGCCACCACACGTGCCTCCGAGCGCGCCGAGGCCCTGATCGAGGCGCTGGTGTCCGGGGGGGTCGACCGCGACGACATCGCCACCACCAACTACTCGATCTTTCCCGAGTACGACTTTCGGGAACGAGAGGAGCGTCTCATCGGGTACCGGGTCAACAACACGGTGCGGGCCAAGATCCACGACATCGCCACCGCCGGGGACATCATCGACTCGGCGGTGGCCGCCGCCGGAGACGAGGCCACTGTGAGCGGTCTCAGCTTCTCCATCGAGGACGACGCCGGGCTGGTGGAAGCCGCCCGCACCTCAGCCTGGGAGGATGCCAGGGCCAAGGCCGAGCAACTGGCCTCTCTGTCCGGGCAGACCTTGGGCCGGGTGATCGCCATCACCGAGACCATGACCAGCACACCGCCGCCGATTCCCTACTTCAACGAGTTCGCCCCCGGGGACGCGGCTGCGGCGGCGACGCCGATCGAGCCGGGAGTATCAACGGTGACTATCACCCTCCAGGTCGACTTCGCCCTGGAGGACTGACCTCGTAGATTCACGGCGTGACCTACAGCGCCGTTGAGATCATCGAACTGAAGCGCGACGGTGGGGTCCTCCCCGATGAGGCGGTCGCCTGGATGATCGCGGCCTACACCAGGGGCGAGGTGCCCGACTACCAAATGGCCGCCCTGCTCATGGCCATCTTCCACCACGGGATGAGCCAGGACGAGCTGTGGGCGTGGACCGACGCCATGCTCCACTCCGGGGAGCTCCTCGATCTCTCCGAGATCCCACTCCCCAAGGTGGACAAGCACTCCACCGGTGGAGTCGGCGACAAGGTATCCATCCCACTGGCACCCATCGTCGCCGTGTGCGGAGTGGCAGTGCCCATGATGTCGGGGCGGGGCCTGGGCCACACCGGAGGGACCCTGGACAAGCTGGAATCCATCCCCGGCTACACCACGGCCCTCGACCCGGCCCGGTTCCGCTCCATCCTGGCCAAGCACAATGTGGTCCTGGCCGGACAGTCCCAGGACATGGTGCCCGCCGATCGGGAGATCTACTCGCTCCGCGACGCCACCGCCACGGTGCCCTCGATCCCCCTCATCGCCAGCTCGATCATGTCCAAGAAGCTCGCCGAGGGGCTCGACGGTCTCCTCCTCGACGTCAAGCAGGGATCGGGAGCCTTCATGGAGGAGCTCGACGAGGCGCGGAGGCTCGCCGAGACCATGGTCGCGATCGGCACCCGCCACGGGGTGAAGGTCACCGCATTCATCACCTCGATGGAGCAGCCGCTGGGCCGTGAGGTGGGCAATGCCAACGAGATCGCGGAGTCGATCGCGGTGCTGAGGGGAGAAGGGCCGGAGGATCTCACCAGCCTCACCCTCACCTTCGCCGAGACCATGCT
>CAZAHX010000078.1:0-8164 GCA_964485005.1 uncultured Acidimicrobiaceae bacterium
ATGCATTAGGCACGCCGCCAGCGTTCATCCTGAGCCAGGATCAAACTCTCCAACGAACACTCATCGCGGCCCGAGGGCCGCGAATCCTGTCAATGAAGTGTTTGCAATTGGGTCCCGGGACCGTGAGGGTCCCGAGCTCTTGATTGCACACGTGATGCCGGACGAACGAGTCGTCTCGAGCATCACTCAGAAATGTCCACCTCACCTCTCTGATCAGAGAAGGAGATGGGCACTGCTGGCTTTTGGCACATTGTTCAGTTGTCAAGGAGCCCAAATGCTCCGCTCCGAGTGTCAAATTCAGGCGGGCCGCGAATCATATCACAGGCCCGGAAGCAAACGACAATCCCGCGCGGCACCCATTGGGGCCCCGCCGGGTGGCGGAATTCGGGGCGGATGGCCCCGACAGCAACCATATTAGCTGATCAGGGACGGATTCCGCAATTCACCCGATCAACCGGGCAAAACGCCGCTTCCCTACTTTCAACACCCGGCCCACCAGCTCATTCCGGGGAACATGCTGGTCCCCCACGGCCCCCCCGTCGATGCTCACCCCACCCTGCTCGATGAGACGCTTGGCCTCGCTTCCCGACATAGAGAACACCTCCCGGAGCAGGGAAGGGACGTGCACCGGGTCGTCGTCGCCGAGGGAGTGCTCCGGCATCGACTCGGGCTCTTCACGTCTCTTGAAAACCCGATCGAAGGCCTCCTCGGCCTCCCTCGCCGCTTTCTCGCCCCAGTAAATCCCGACGATCTCCCGGGCCAGGCGCCGTTTGGCCTCCCCAGGGTGGAGATCCCCCGCCTGCAAACCGGTCTCGATGGCCTCCACCTCGTCGGGGGGGAGGTTGCCGGCGAGGCGGAGCCAGGACGGCATCGCGGTGTCGGGGATGCTCATCGTCTTGCCGAACATCTGCTCGGGCTGCTCTTCGATACCGATGTAGTTGTCCAGCGACTGGGACATCTTCTCGGCGCCGTCGGTTCCCACCAGCAGAGGGACTGTCAACGCCACCTGGGGCTCCTGGCCGTAGCGCTGCTGGACGGTGCGCCCCATCATCAGATTCCACAGTTGATCGCTCCCCCCCAGCTCGACGTCGGCTCTCACCGCGACCGAGTCGTAACCCTGCAACAGGGGGTAGAGGAACTCCATCACCGAGATCGGGGTGCCCTCTTCGTATCTCTTGGCGAAATCAGATCGCTGCAGCATCTGGGCCACAGTGGCTGCCGAGGTCAGCTCCAGCATCTCGGACATGTCCAACTCTGCCAGCCACTCCGAGTTGCGTCTGATCTCCAGGTTCTCCTCCGACAGGACCCGGCGAAATTGGGACAGCAGCCGTTCGGCGTAACCGGACACTTCCGCCGCCATCAGCCTCTTCCGGGTCGCCGATCGTTCCGAAGGATCACCCACCTGGGCGGTGAAGTCGCCAACGATGAGCACCGCGGTGTGTCCCAGGTCCTGAAACTGACGCAGCTTGCGGAGCACGACTGCCCACCCGAGCGTGACCGCCGGGGCGGTCGGATCGAGGCCGAGCTTGACCCGTAGCGGGCGGCCCAGGGCGAGCTTGCTCTCCAGCTCGCCCTCGGGCACGGCCTTGTCGGTGTAGCGGAGTAGCGCTTCGGTCGCGGGCTCGGCGGTCATGGCGATTCAGGGTAAACCGGGCTCAACTCGTGGCGGCGGCGGCCACGAACCGCCAGGGGCGCTCTTGTGCCCTCGAGATCCCGATGCGCGGCGTGGCGATCACCACGGGGGGAGGCGGCCCGGGCTCCAGCCGGATCACCGACTCCGGGGCGAGGAGGTCGAGTCCATTGTGCGTCATCTCGATCCCGAGGGCCTGGCATAGCTTCCCCGGGCCGTCGGCGAGCGCCGTGCTCCGGCCGCGCCGGCGCCGAACGACACCACCTCCCTCCACCACGTCGCCACCCCTGATCAGGATTCCCCACCCGGTTCCCGGCGGTCCGGTGGCCGTGTTCGCGCAATGATGCACGCCGTAGGAGCGGTAAACGTAGAGGGTCCCCGGACGCTGGAACATGGAGTCGTTGCGCGCCGTCCGCCCCCGGTAGGCATGCGATGCCGGATCATCCGGACCCTTGTACGCCTCGACTTCGCTGATCCGGACCCGGACCGTCTCGTCGTCCACCATCGACACCAGATGACAGCCCAGAAGGAGTGGAGCGGCGTCCTCCGGGGGGCCGCCCAGCGTCTCCGCCAGGTCGTCAGCGGTGATGATCAAGCCCCCCTCAGCTCACCACCGAGCCGGGCGGCGGCTTCGATCATCGCGGCGCGCACCGGAGCCACCTCCTCGTTGGTCAGGGTGCGGTCGGGAGCGCGCAACCGGTATCGGATGGCCAATGCCCGCTCCCCCACCCCGACACCGGGCCCGCGGTACTCGTCGAACACCCACGCCGACTCCAACAAGCCCTCCGCCGCCGCGGTCGTGACCTCGAGGAGCTGGGCTGCATTGACATCGGGCCCGCAGACGAACGAGAGATCGAAGTCGACCGGGGGGAAGACCGACGGGCTCTCCGCGACCACGGGAGGCACCGCAGCGAGCAGAGGGTCGAGGTCGAGCTCGGCCACGGCAACCCTCGCCGTCAGGTCGAAAGCGGCAGCGGTGCCGGGATGCAGCTCGCCGACATGACCGATGACTCGATCGCCGACGCGGACCTGCGCCGTTCTTCCCGGGTGATAGCCGGGCGGGGACGCCGGCTCCAAGACGAAGTCGTCGATGCGCAGCGACCGGGCGAGATGCCTCCACACTGCCAGGGAGACCTGCGCCGACGCCTCGATCTCCTCCGCATCGAGCTGCCGGATGCCCACTCCGCCGATCATCGCCCACGCCAAGTGGTCGGGCTGGAGAGGGAGCCTCGGGTCGGCCGGGTCCGCTGCGGAGGAGAACACCTTCCCGGTCTCGAAAAGGGCAACCGAGCCCGCACCATGTGACCGGTTGTAGCGGAGGCCCGACAACAAACCGGGCAGCAGCGACGGCCGCAACTTGCTCTCCTCCTCCCGTAGCGGGTTCTTCACGGTGAGGAGGTCGGAGGGGGCGACGTCGGCGTCGAATGCCTTCAGGTCGTCGAGCCCCACGAAGGGGAGATTGATCGCCTGGCTCAAACCGACCCCCGTCAGGCTTCGGTGAAGTCGGCGGAGCCGTCGCTGCTCGCTGGTCAGCCCTCCCGCCGGCCCGGTGGGGATCGACGGGTCGAACTCGTCGTAACCGTGGAGACGGGCGACCTCCTCCACCAGGTCGACGGGCCGGGTCAGGTCGGGCCGGTAGGTGGGCACGGTCACGGTCATCGGGTCTCCGGGCCCCACCTCCATGCCCAGGCTCCGCAACAGCTCACGCACGTAGTCCTGGTCGAAGCCAGGGCCGAGGAGACGCTCCACCTCCGAAGTGGACAGCTCGATCACCGCCGCTTCGATCTTCTTCGCCACCACGTCCACCCCCCCCTCGAGGACCTTGCCACCGGCGATCTCGGCCACCATGGCCGAGGCCCGGGCGTTGGCGATGTCGGCGAGGCCGGGGTCGACGCCTCGCTCGAAGCGGATGGAGGCCTCGGAGGGAAGGCCGTGGCGCCGGGACATGAACATGATGGTGGGAGGGTCCCAGGAGGCGGCCTCCATCAGCACCCGGGTGGTGCCCTCCGAGACCTCGCTGCGCGCTCCTCCCATCGTCCCCGCCATCGAGGTCGGCCCCTCGTCGTCGGAGATGATCAGGTCGTCGGGATGCAGCTCCCGCTTCTCATGATCCAACGTCTCCAGCTTCTCCCCGGGCCCTGCCCGTCTCACCACGAGACGATCGCCCGCGATGGTGTCGGCGTCGAAGGCGTGGAGCGGGTGACCCAGTTCCAGCATGACGTAGTTGGTGGCGTCGACGACGTTGGAGACCGGGCGCACCCCGACCTTGCGAAGCCGGTGCCTGACCCAAAGGGGTGAAGCGCCGACGGTCACCCCGACGATCTCCCGGGCGGTGAAGCGACGGCAGCCCTCGGGGTCCTCGATCTCGACGGTGA
Organism: uncultured Acidimicrobiaceae bacterium; assembly: GCA_964485005.1. Taxonomy (GTDB): domain Bacteria; phylum Actinomycetota; class Acidimicrobiia; order Spongiisociales; family ZC4RG35; genus JAHWLC01. The sequence goes on from CAZAHX010000078.1 coordinate 4,006, forward strand.
TGCCGACGCTGCCTTCGATGGTGTTGAGCTCGCGCTCGGGTACCCGATGATCGATCCGGTAGTAGGCGGCGAGGTCCCGGGCGATGCCCAGCAGCGACATGGCGTCCGGTCGGTCGGTGGTGATGTCGACGTCGAAGATGGTGTCGGGAAGCTCCACCAGCTCCGAGAAATCGGTGCCGATCTCGGGCTCCCCGTCCAGAACGAGGATGCCGCTGTGATCGTCGCCCAGCCCGAGCTCGGCCTCGGAGCAGATCATCCCGTTGGAGACCACTCCCCTGATCTCCCTCCTCCCGATCTCCAGACCGCCCTGAAGCACCGCACCGGGGCGGGCCACGGCGACATGAGCGCCATCCTCGAAGTTCCACGCACCACAGATGATCTGGGTCGGGCCCTCGCCCGCGTCGACCTGGCACACCCTGATCTTGTCGGCGTCGGGATGGGGGGCTATGCCGGTGACAAGACCCACGATCACGTCTTGCCAAGCCGCCTCGAGGTGGCGGACGTCCTCGACGGTGTGGCCGAGCCGGGTGAGCACCCCAGCCAGCTCGTCGGGATCGGTGGTGGGCAGGTCGATGAACTCCTGCAGCCAGCGCAATGAGATCTTCATGCGAACTGCCCGAGGAAGCGAACATCGTTGTCGATGAAGTGGCGCATCGAGGCGATCCCGTGCCGGACCATGGTGAGACGCTCCGGGCCCATGCCGAAGGCGAAGCCGCTCAGCTCCGACGAGTCGTACCCGGCGGCCTCGAGCACCTGGGGGTGGACCATGCCGCAGCCGAGCATCTCGAGCCAGCCGGCTCCGCCACAGACCCGGCATCCCGACTCCCCCCCGTCACAGGAGAAACAGGAGACGTCGAGCTCGGCGCTGGGCTCGGTGAACGGAAAGAAGCTGGGTCGGAGCCTGACCGTCGTCTTCGGCCCGAAGAACTCCTGGGCGAAGTGGAGCAGGGTCCCCTTGAGGTCGCCGAAGACGATGTGGGTGTCCACCGCCAGCCCTTCGATCTGATGGAACACGGGGAGATGGGTGGCGTCGATGGTGTCGGTGCGGTAGGTCCGGCCCGGGACCACGATGTACACAGGAGGGTCGTGAGCCTCCATCCACCTCGCCTGGACCGGTGAGGTCTGCGTCCGGAGCAGGACCTCGTCTTCGGGATCACCCCAGTCGAGATACATGGTGTCGGACTCCAGCCGGGTGGGGTGGGTCGGTGGTGTGTTCAGGGCGTCGAAGTTGTACCACCCCAGCTCGGCCTCGGGCCCCGACGCCACCCGATAACCGAGTCCGACGAAGATGTCGATCACCTCGTCCATGGTCTGTTGCAGGGGATGCAGCGTCCCCCTGGGGAAGCTGACGGTCTCCAAGGTGACATCGATGGACTCCTCGGCCAGCCTGCGCTCCTCCTCCCTCCGTTCCAGCTCGGACCGCCGCCCGGCGAGCCGGCTCGTGATCAGCTCGGTGACCTCGTTGAGCTTGGCCCCGACCGCAGGGCGCAGGGAAGGGTCCAGATCGCCCATGGCGCGACGCACGGTCCCCACCGGGGACGACTTGCCCAGGAGGTCGGATTCCGCCTGCTCCAGCTGGTCGAGGCTGGAGACGGCCTCGATCACCTCGGGTGCGGCAGACGCAGCTTCGTCGAGCGTCTTGATCGGGTCCATCGTGGGCGGCAGGTTAGACCCCGTCCCCAGCCGGTTCTCCGGGTTTGGAGAGCTCGTACACGGCGATCCCGGCGGCGACCGCGGCATTGAGGCTCTCGGTGGGACCGCTCATGGGAACGGTGAGCCGGTACGCCGCCGCTTCGACCACGACCGGGTCGAGGCCGTGTGCCTCTTCACCGACGAGGAGCGCCACCGGCCGCCCGGTCACCTCATGGGGAGCCACACCGTCTCGAACCACCGTGGCCACCATGGTCCAGTCGCTCAACTGGTCGAGTGACTCGAGACGGGCCACCGCGGTCTGGAACTGCCCACCGGCACCGGCGCGGATGCTCTTCGGCGCCCAGGGGTCTGCCGATCCCTTCGTGTAGGCAAACCCCCAGCCGAAAGAGGCGGCAGTCCTGATCAGTGCGCCGAGATTTCCCGGATCGGAGACCCCGACCGACACCAGGAGATCGCGGCCCGGATCCAGCCGCTCCGGGGGGATCTCGACCACGGCGACAGGCCCTCGAGGTGACTTGGTCCCGGCCAGCCGTGACAGAGCTCGCTCATCGACGGGGACGGCGTCGTCGTCGGGGTCGAGGGCGAAGGTCTGGACCACCCTTCCCCCGGCAGCCACTACGTCCGCCACGACGTTAGGCCCCTCGACCAGAGTCAGCCCGCGCTGGCGACGATGCCGGCCCCGATGGAGCCGCGCCGCATCGACCACCAACTTGCTGCGATGAGTGCGGACCGGCTCCAAGACCGGGGGCTCAGCCCTGCTTCGACACCTCGACCAGGCGGGCGAAGGCGTCCGGATCGTTCACGGCCATGTCGGCCAGCATCTTGCGGTTGATCTCGATCTCGTTGGCCTTCAGCCCGGCCATGAGCTGGGAATAATTTGTCCCGTTCTGCCGGGCCGCGGCGTTGATCCGCGTGATCCACAGCTTGCGGAATTCGCGCTTTCGGGCCCGCCGGTCGCGGTAGGCATCCTGCATCGCATGCATGACCTGTTCATTGGCCGTGCGGTAGCGGCGGCTGCGGGCGCCTTTGTAACCCTTGGCCCGGTCGAGCACCTTGCGATGCGACTTCTTGGCGTGTGAGGAGCGTTTGACTCTCGCCATTTCGTATCTCCTGTCCTCTAGTGACGGGCCACTAGCGACCCAACAGCCGCTTCATGTTCTTCTCGTCGCCAGGGGCCAGCTCAACCAACCCGGACCGACGTCGGAAGGTGGACTTGCCCTTGGCGAGCCGGAGATGGCCGCGTCCCGCCTGACGACGCATGTACTTACCGGAGCCTGTGATCTTCACACGCTTCTTGGCGCCGCTGTGTGTCTTCATCTTTGGCATCTCGATCTCCTCACTCCTCTTCGTCGCCGCTGCCCTTGCTTGCGGTCGACCGCGATCCCCGCACCGGTGCCAGCACCATGGTCATCGACCCCCCTTCGAGCGATGGCGGCTGCTCCACGGTCCCGAACTCGGCTACCTCCGCGGCCAGACGGTCCATCAGCTCCCGGCCGAACTCCGGCCGCTCCCGCTCTCGTCCCCGGAAGCGGATGGTCACCTTCACCTTGTCGTGGTCCTCCAGGAACTCACGGGTCTTCCGCTTGGTGATATCGAAGTCGTGCTCTCCGATGCGCACCCGCATCCGGAGCTCCTTGATCTGGGTTCTGGTCTGCTTCTTGCGTGCTTCGCGTTCCTTCACCGACTGCTCGTACTTGTACCGGCCGTAGTCCATGAGCCGGCATACCGGGGGCTGCGCCTTGGGCGCAACCTCGACGAGATCGAGGTCCAGCTGCTCGGCGAGCCAGAGGGCCTCGTTCAGCTTCTTGACGCCTATCTGCTCGCCATCGGGTGCCACCACTCGGACTTCTTTGGCCCGGATGGCACCGTTGACACGAAGCTCGTTGATGCTGTTACCTCCTATTACCGCGATCATCAAAAAAGCAGCAGGCGCGGGCCTGCTGCTCAACGACCAGCTGGTCTGTTCTCGTACCGCGGCTCGCTGTGGCTCCATGGCTCACGCGGCCGGGTGGGGAAGCAGCGACTTCCGCACTTGCGACTCTGTTGTCGACCCGCACTCTACCAGTGACCGGCCGCCAGCCGACATCGGTCAAAGCGGGCCGCCCCCGACTCGGGATAGAGCGACTGCGGTGGTGACCGCGGCCTCCACGGCCTCCCCACCCCGGTTGCCCTGCCCTTCCTCGGATCGTTCCAGCGCCTGTGCGACGTCGTGGACGGCGAGGATCGCGTTGGCAACGGGGACCCCGGCATCCAAAGCGACCCGGGATATCCCCGAGCTCGACTCCCTGACGACTATGTCGTAGTGGTCGGTGTCCCCCTTGATCACCGCGCCGATGGCCACGACCGCGTCACACCCCGCCTCGATAAGGGCTTGCGCCGCCAATGGCAGCTCCAACGCGCCGGGGACCCGGAGAACTGTCACCTCGCTCACACCGAGCCTTTCGCATCTGGTCTCCGCCCCGGCGAGCAGCCGGTCGGTCACCGCCTGGTTCCAGGTTGCGACGGC
>CAZAHX010000079.1:0-8160 GCA_964485005.1 uncultured Acidimicrobiaceae bacterium
TCGGAGAACTTCAACAACCTCCAGGAGCAGTTGGAGGAGACGGAGAACAAGATCGCGGTGGGCCGCCAGATCTACAACGACACCGTGCTCACCTACAACAACAGGGTGCAGCAGGTCCCGACCAACATCGTCGCCTCCTTCACCGGGTTCGGACCGAGGGAGTTCTTCGACGCCGGGGACGAGGCGCAGCAGACGCCTTCCGTCCAGTTCTAGGGCCCTAAGTTGAACAGACGCGTCGGCCTCGTTGCCGCGCTCCTCGTCCTGATCCTCCCGGTGCTGCCCGCGGCTGCAAAGTCCTTTTGGCTCGACCATGCCGACGTCACCGTGGTGGTCAATGGCGACGGGTCGGTCGAGGTCACCGAGGTGCTCGCCTTCGATTACGAGGGGAGTTTCTCCGGCGCCTATCGGGACATCCCCCTCGATCCGGGGGAGGAGCTGTCGGTCCTCTCGGTCGGGGACGAAACGACGACCTACCAGCCGGGAGGGTGCACCGAGCTCGGGTGCAGCTCCCCGGCCGGTACCTACGGCGTGGAGACGCGGCCGGGCCTGGTGCGCGTCGTCTGGCACCACGACAGCCACGACGAAGTGCGTCGATTCGTCCTGGTATACCGGGTCATTGGTCTGGCGGTGGCATATGACGATGTCGTCGATGTCAACGTCAAGGTGTGGGGCGACCAGTGGGCGGTGGGGCTGGACCGGCTCGACGCACGGATGGAGCTCCCCGGAGACCCGCCGCCGGGCGAGGTCAGGGTGTGGGGCCACCCGGTTGGGGTCGAGGGGAGCACCTCGCTCGGGGAGGACCAGGGGTCGCCGACGCTCGTTGCCTCCAACATCCCCGCTGAGCAGTGGGTCGAGATGCGGGTGGTCTTCCCCGCCCAGGCCCTCTCCTCGACCAGCGGGTCCAGGGTGATGTCCGGGCCCGGCCTCGAGTCGATCCTTGCCGAGGAAGCCAGGTTCGCCGATGACGCCGAGGCGGCCCGGGCCGCGGTGTCTCAAGGCGTGGCATTTGGCGCCCTCGCCGCCGTGGTGGTGTCGGTGGGTCTCGGAGGGTTGGTCTTCCTCGGCTACGGGCGGGAGCCGAGAGTCGCCTATGACCGCGAATACGAGCAGGAGCCCCCATCCGAGCTCTCCCCCGCAGAGGTGGGGGCCCTCCTCTCCCAGGGCGCGGTCACCGAAAGGGAGTTCACCGCCACACTGTTCGACCTCATCCGGCGCGGCGTGGTGGCGGCTGAGCCCTCCCAGGTGGAGAGGGTGACCTGGGGCGGGCTGCGCACCGAGACGATCACCGACCTCGTGCTCTCTCTCGGCGAGGAGCGGGGAGGATTGACCGAATTCGAGGAGTCGGTGATGACGGTGATGCGCCGGGTCCTGGAGCTCGGGCCCCGACCACTCCACGAGTTCCGCGACGGCATCAGGGAGGACGCCGCGGCCAACGCCGAGACCTACCAGACCTTCCGCGACCGGGTGCTGGGAGCGGTACGGCGCGGCGGGCTCATCGACACCAGCGGTGCCGGGATGGCGGTATTCGTCGGGATCGGGGTGGTGGTGGCCATCGCCATCGGGTTCAGCCTGCTCCCCGATCTCCTGCGCAATCGGCCCGGGGGAAACACCATTGCCCTGCTCATCCTGGTGGGGATGATCCTCGGCGCGGTGATCCTGTTCGTCTTCCTCGCCTTCCGAAGAGTGCGGACCCGAAGGACGCCGAGGGGAGCCGAGGCGGCGGCTCGCTGGGGCGCGTTTCGTCGTTACCTGTCCGACTTCTCCAGGCTCGAGGAGGCACCACCCATCTCCCTCGAGCTCTGGGATCGCTACCTGGTCTACGCCATCGCCTTCGGTGTCGCCGAGGAAGTGCTCGCCCAGGCCCGGCTCCATGCCCCGCCCCAGCTGGAGGAGCAGTCCTCGATCTACTGGTTCGGGACCCACGGCTACACCGGCGGGCTCAGCGAGAACGCATTCGCCGGGCTGGGATCGGCGCTGCACGGCGCCTTCGCCCCACCCGCCTCGAGCGGCGGAGGCGGTTTCGGCGGAGGGTTCTCCGGTGGGGGTGGGGGCGGCGGCGGCGGTGGCGGGGGAGGCTCCTGGTAGCTGAGCAAGCCTGATCGACCAGAATCGGAGACATGCCGATCCGCTGGCGCGACGAGGATCCCGGGCTTCCTATCCACTTCGGCCAATGCTCCAACGGGGAGTACGACCCCGAGCCGGTGACCCCGGCGCGGCTCGAGGCGGAACGGCTGGCCCGGGCGGGGATCGACGAGGGGGTCGCCCGCACCGGCATGGAAAGACGCCGGTTCCTCCGCTCTGCATGTGCCCTCGCCATCTGCCTCACCGCCATCGACCGTGCCGTGGCCCGGGCAGGCGGCCTCCCCACCGGCGTGTTCTACCCCTTCGACCCGACGGCCCGTCTCGACACCGGGGCGGCGCGGGAACTCATCGCAGCGCCGCAGTTCGTGTTCGACGTGCAGGGTCATCTCCTCGAGTACGACCTGGACCCGTCGTCCCGGGGCGATTGGTTCTGGGGCCGGCAGTTCCCCCAGGCCCGTTGTGAGGACGAGGACGACCCGCGAGCCTGCTTCTCGGCGAACCACTTCCTCGAGGAGATCTTCGTCAGGTCCGACACGACGATGGTGGCCCTGTCAGGGCTGCCGATCAATCCCGAGGGCAGTCCGCTCTCCAACGAGGTGATGGAAGAGACCAGACAACTCGTGGTGGCTCTCTCGGGGGACGAGAGGGTGGTGGTCAACGCATTGGCGCTGCCCCAGACGGCGCCGATCGAGTCGGTTCTCGAGGAGATGGAGCGCACGGTCGCCGAGCACCGGGTGGCAGGTTGGAAGACCTTCACTCACTTTCCCGCCGGGATGCCCTGGTGGCTCGACGATCACGATCCGGCTCTTCCCGTGGTCGGAGATCTCTTCCTCGAGCACCTGGTCGCCATCGGGACGCCCGTTCTCTTCGTGCACAAGGGCCTTTCCAACCAGACCCGACATGGGTCGCCCGCGGACGTCGGCCCCGCGGCCAGGGACCATCCCGCGGTCTCGTTCGTGGTCTATCACTCCGGTTTCGAGGTGAGACAACGGGAGGGCCCCTATACCGCCGAGACCTCGCACCGCGGGGTGAATCGGCTGATCAAGTCGGTGAAGGATGCCGGGATCCGTCCCGGGGGGAATGTGTACGCCGAGCTCGGCTCCACCTGGTGGCATCTGCTTCGGCGCCCCGACGAGGCAGCTCATGTCCTGGGAAAGCTGCTGGTGGCCCTGGGTGAGGACAACATCCTCTGGGGCACGGACTCGATCTTCTACGGCTCCCCGCAGGGTCAGATCGACGCCTTCCGCGCCTTCCAGATCCCATCGGAGATGAGGGACCGGTTCGGCTACCCCGAGCTCAGCACGAGGGTCAAGGAGAAGATCCTCGGCTGGAACGCGGCGCGGCTCTACGGCATCGAGCCCATCACCGAGCCCGTCGGATTCACCAGGGAGGATCTGGCCGAGATCCGCAGCCTGCACCCGGTGCCCTCCAGGGTCTGGGGGCCGGCCACCACCGAAGAGGTCCGCGAGCTGCGGATGCACCATCAGGGCTGGCCCTAGTGGCCCGTCGCCCAAATGATGACGGCGTCTCTCCGGCCCTCGACGCCCCTGGCTGCGTCGAAGTGCTCGCCGCAGCTCCCCGGCTGCGACTGCGCGCTTCTCCTTGCCAAATGACGCCGATGGCTCGGAGACACGCGCGCCCCATTTGAACGACAGACCACTAGTCACGCCTCCATCAGATAGAACGCCGAGAAGCGGTTGGTGATGTCCTCGAGACGCCGGAATCCGGAGAAACCGGCCCTGCCGGCTAGCTCCTCGGCTTGCTCCGAACCCCACGCCGCGCCCAGCCCGGCGCCGTCGTGGGCCAGAGACTGGGTCATGCAGTGCAGTGTCGAGATCCCGTAGAGCAACGCCCCGTGATCGTCGAGGTTGGCCTCGAGCCGCGAGGAGGCGTTGGGCTCCATCATCAGGAACTGGCCGCCCGATCGAAGCGCCTCCCTGATCCGGGTCAGGCCGGCGAGGGGGTTGGGCAGGTCGTGGACCACGTCGAAGGCGGTGACCAGGTCGAACCCCGGGTCGATTGGGATCTCGTCGGCGGCGTAGACGTGGAACTCCACGTTGGGCACGCCCTCGGCACGACCCCGGGCGACGGCCAGCGCCTCCTGGGAGACGTCGAAACCGAGGACCTGGCTGTTGGGGAAAGCGTTGGCGATGACGATGGCGGCCGTCCCGGAGCCACAGCCGACGTCGGCCACCCTGATCCCCTGGTCGAGGCGATCGACGAGGCCGGGGACGGCGGGCAGCCACCTCCTGGTCAGAAAGACCCTCTGGGAGGGGCTGTTGCCCCGGTCGATGCCCCTGATCATCGAGCCCCCGAACTCCTCGAAGCCGACACCTCCGCCGTGGACCGTGGCGTTGGCCACCCCCTCGATCTGGGTCATCGCCGATGGGATCATGTCGAGCCACCCGCCCATGAAGTAGGGACTGGAGTCGTCGGCGATGAACAGGGCATGCTCTTCGGGCAGATGGAACACTCCGGTCTCGGGGTCGTAGTCGACAACGCCGGCCGCGGCCAGACCGGAGAGGATCTCGGTCACATATCGCTCCTCGAGACGCGAGCCCTCGGCGATCTCGGCGGCGGTCCCTGCCGGGTTCCCGGCCAGATAGACGCTCAATCCGGAGCGGTCGGCGACCGAGAGCAGCCCGATCACGGCCGCACCGGAAGCGAAGCCGACGAATTTGTCGAGGAACGCCTCGATCTTCTCGCGATCCAATGTCATGACCGGCGAAGTTAGCGCGGCCCCTCGAGAACACCGCCCGCCACTACTTGCCAGGACAGGTTTGTTGCCGGCCGGTAAGGGATGTGGACCGGGTTGGGGGCGTCGAGGACCACGAGATCGGCGACCATCCCCGGCTGGACCAGACCGTGATCCTCCAGCCCCAGCGACAGTGCTCCACCCCTGGTGGCGGCCCAGATCGCCTCTTCCACGGTGAGGCCCATCTCCACGACGGCGAGGGATATGACCAGCCCCATGGCCTCCAAGTAGGAGGTCCCCGGGTTGCAGTCGGTGGCCAGGGCCACGGTGCAGCCGGCGTCCCAGATCATCCTGGCCGGGGCGTGCCGTCCCCCCAATGTGTAAGACGCTCCGGGGAGGAGCACTGCGACGACTCCCGATGCGGCGAGGGCCTCGGCGTCCTCAGCGGTGGCGTGGTCGAGGTGGTCCGCCGATGCCGCGCCCAACTCGGCCGCCAGCGCCGCCCCTTCCCCGGGGCCGAGCTGACAGGCGTGGACTCTCGCCTGCAACCCGTGGCGTTGTGCCGCCTCCAATATGCGCCGCGCCTCCTCCGGGTCGAAGACCCCCTCCTCTACGAAGACGTCGCAGTAGTCGGCCAGGGCGGCCAGCGCGGGGAGCATCTCCTCGATGACCAGGTCGATGTAGCCCTGGCGATCGTTGGCGAACTCGAGGGGGACGGAGTGGGCCCCGAGAAATGTGGTCTTCACGGTGATCGGGAGCTCCTCGCCGAGACGGCGGGCCACCTCGAGGAGACGCCGCTCGGTCTCGACGTTCAGCCCGTAGCCCGACTTCACCTCGAGGGTGGTGGTACCCGCGGCGCGCATGCGACGGGCCCGGTCTGCGGCCAGCTCGAAGAGGGAATCCTCGGAGGCGGCGCGGGTGGCGGCCACCGTGGAGAGGATCCCACCACCGGCGGCGGCGATGTCCGCATAGCTCTCCCCGGCGGCCCTCCTGGCGAACTCGTCGGAGCGGTCCCCGGCGAACACCAGATGGGTGTGAGCGTCGACGAAGCCGGGGATCACCGCCCGGCCTCCGCACTCGAGACGGCGAGCATCCCCCTGGGTCGGGGCGTCGGATCGCCCGCCGACGTATGAAATGCGGTCGTCTTCGATGGCGACGACCGCGTCTTCCAGCGGTTCGCCGGCGTTGGTGGTGAGATGGCCGATCCCGGTGAGGAGGAGGTCGGTCATCGGGGAGCAGCGCCGATCGCCCCCTCCTCGATGAGATCGGCGACGACCTCGATGTCCCCGGACAGGGAGCGATCCTCTTCGAGCGGTGGCACGTGCGCCCTCACCAACCGAGCCACCGCGCTGGTGCCGGGTGACGGTCTCAGCGGGGCGCGTTGCTCGATCCCCTGCACTCCACAGAGAATCTCCACCGCGATCACCCGGCGGGTGTTCGCCGCCACCTCGAGAAGCTTCTTCCCCGCGCCCCATCCCATGGACACGTGGTCCTCCTGGCTCCCCGAGGTGGGGATGGAGTGGACCGAGGCAGGGTGGGAGAGGACCTGGTTCTCCGAGACCAGAGCCGCCTGCAGGTACTGGCTGATCATGAATCCCGAGCTCACCCCATATCCCTCGGTGAGAAACGGGGGGAGCCCCTGGGAGCGAGCCGGGTCGAGGAGCCGGTCGGTGCGCCGCTCCGATATCGAGGCCAGCTCGGAAAGGGCGATGGTGGCGAAGTCGAGGGCGAATGCGATCGGCTCGCCGTGGAAGTTCCCCGCGGAGAGCACTTCTCCGGTATCGGGGAAGACGATGGGATTGTCCACCACCGATCCCATCTCGATTCGAAGCACCCGCTCGAGATGGTCGAGCGTGTCGAGCACGGCTCCGTGGACCTGGGGCGCGCAGCGAAGCGAGTAGGCATCCTGCACGGCGTGATGGAAGTCGTCTGCGTGACTGGCGACGATCTCCGAGTCTTCGAGCAAGCTCGTGATCCTCGCCGCCGATGCGATCTGGCCCGGGTGGGGTCGGAGGGCGTGGATCTCGGGGCGGAAAGGCCGCGCGCTGCCCAGAAGCGCTTCCACCGTCAGGGCGGCCGCGATGTCGGCGGCCTCGGCGAGATGCCTTCCGTGGTGGAGGGCAATAGCCCCCATCGCCGCCATCCCCTCGGTCCCGTTCAGCAAGGAAAGGCCCTCCTTGGCCATGAGCTCGATCGGGTCGAGGCCGGCCTCGGCCGGGGACATGACCTCACCGGCCACCCTGACCTGCCCCTCCCCGATGATGGGCAGGGCGAGGTGGGCGAAGGGCGCCAGGTCGCCCGAGGCGCCCACTGAACCCTGCGAGGGGACCACCGGCAGGATCCCTCTCGCCAGCATCTCGAGCAGTTTCTCCACTATGACCGGCCTCACTCCGGAGTGGCCTTGGGCCAGGGTGCGGGCGCGGAGCAGCAGAATCGCCCTCACCAGGACGTCGGGCACGGCGGCGCCCACACCGGTGGCGTGCGACCTGAGCAGGTTGTATTGGAGCGCCTCGGCGTCCTCACGGCCGATGTGGGTGTTGGCCAGGGCGCCGAAGCCGGTGGTGACGCCGTACACGGCCTCACCGGATTCCAGGGCACGATCCACCAGTTCGCGGGCGGGACGGAGACGACGATCGAGGTCGTCGGCCGCTGCCGCCTCCATGCTCCCCAGGGCTACCTGGGCCACCTGTTCGGGGGTCAGCGGCCCGCCATCGATGATCAACCGTTCCACCGCCCGGTGACGGTAGCTAGTGCTAGTGCCACAGCACCGGCCACCGGTACCGTTGCTCGACATGCCGACCAGACAGAAGATCAGGTATTCGGACTGTGACCCTCAGGGGATCGTGTTCAACGGCAATTACGCCAGGTACTGGGATGATGCCGCAACCGACTGGTTCGAGGAGCACGGCTTCGGCGGGGCGGAGCTGGGGGGCATCGGGACCGAGATCGTCACCGCCCGTCTCGAGATCGACTTCAGGGCGGCTGCCCGGCTCGGCGACGAGCTGGAGACCTACCTGACCACGACAGGGTTCGGGAGCACCTCGATGACGGTCGGGTTCTCGACCCGCCGGCTCTCCGACGGCGTCGTGGTGGCCGAGGGGAAAGGGGTCTACGTCTTCGTCGATCCCGAGCACTTCCGCCCGGTGCCGGTGCCGGACGCGGTCAGAGGACGGCTCGCTTAGGAATCCGAGACTCGGGCATGGCGTTGACCTGATCATGAGCGATCTCTATTCACTGGCGAACGAGCCCGATACCTCCTACGCGATAGTGGGAGCAACCGACCGGCCCGGCAAGTACGGGGGGATCATCTATCGGGACCTGAAAAGGAAGGGATTCCAGGTGTTCGCCGTCAACCCCTATCGGGACACGGTCGACGGCGACCC
>CAZAHX010000080.1:0-8146 GCA_964485005.1 uncultured Acidimicrobiaceae bacterium
CGAAGGCAAGGAGATCGCTTCCAAGAAGAAGCCGAAGGAGACGGAGGGCGACGAGGAGGGTGACGAGTGACCCAGGTCACCCCGAAAGACGTGCAACGACTCCGCCAGGAGGCGGGGGTGGGGATGATGGACGCCAAGAAGGCCCTCACCGATGCCGAAGGTGACTTCGATCAGGCCTTCCTGCTTCTCCGGGAGCGAGGTCAAGCCAAAGTCGCCAAACGCGCCGAGAGGGAGGCCACCGAAGGCGCCATCGGCAGCTACCTCCACATCCAGAACGACCGCCCTGTCCTCGGGGTCCTGGTCGAGCTGGCCTGCGAGACCGATTTCGTCGCCAAGTCCGACGAGTTCAAGGAGATCGCCGAAGATCTCGCCATGCATGTCAGCTGGGCAAACCCCGAGTGGATCAGTCGGGAGGACGTCGATCCCGACGCACTTGCCAAAGAGCGCGACCTCATCGCCCGGCAGGCTTCAGGAGACGGGAAGCCCCCCGAGGTGGTCGATCGCATCGTCGAGGGAAAGCTCGAGGCCTGGTACGCCGAGAACGTCCTCTACGACCAGAGATTCGTGAACGCGGAGAAATTCGACGGTACCGTCGGGGACATGGTGACCGCACTCGCCTCCAAGATGGGGGAGAACATCTCGGTGCGCCGGATCGCCCGCATGGCCGTAGGGGGATAGGTGGCCGACAACGCCCGCCGGGTCCTCCTCAAGCTGTCGGGCGAGGCCTTCGCCGATCCAGACGTCGGTTATGGCATCGATCCGCTCACCGTTCAGCGGGTCGCTCGCGAGGTCGCCGAGGCACAAGCGAATGGCGTCGAAGTTGCAGTGGTGGTCGGAGGAGGGAACATCTTCCGCGGGGTGTCCCAGGCGGCCAAGGGCATGGACCCGGCGACTGCCGACTACATGGGGATGCTGGCCACGGTGATCAACGCCCTCGCCCTCCGCGACGCCTTGGAGAAAGAGGACGTCGACACCCGGGTGCAGAGCGCGATCACCATGCAGGAGCTGGCCGAGCCCTACATCAGGCTGCGGGCGATCCGCCACCTCGAGAAGGGCAGGGTGGTGATCTTCGCGGCAGGGACCGGAAACCCCTTCTTCACCACCGACACCTCCGCGGCTCTGCGCGCCATCGAGATCAACGCCGACTCCTTGCTCAAGGCGTCCAGGGTCGACGGTGTCTACGACTCCGACCCGGCGACCAATCCCTCGGCAACCAAGCTCGACGAGATCACCTACATGGACTTCATCGCCGGGGAACTCCAGGTCATGGACACCACCGCCGTTACGATGTGCAAGGAGCACAAGGTGCCTATCCGGGTGTTCGACATGACGATTCCGGGGAACATCATCAAAGCCGTCCGCGGAGACCAGATCGGTACGCTGGTCCACTGACGAGGAGGGTTCATGATTCGCGACCTCCTGGCGGAGGCTGAGCAAAAGATGGAGCTGGCGACGGATCACGTCGCCGGCGAGTTCGGCACCGTCCGCACCGGCAGGGCGAATCCCCAACTGCTGCAGCGGATATCGGTCGACTACTACGGCTCGGCGACGCCGCTGCAGCAACTGGCCTCCATTGCCGTGCCGGAGCCGCGCATGCTCGTCGTGCAGGCATATGACCGGGGCTCGCTCGGCGATATCGAGAAGGCGATTCTCAACTCCGATCTCGGCTTGAACCCGACCAACGACGGCTCGGTGATCCGCATCGTCTTCCCCTCCCTGACCGAGGAGCGTCGCAAGGACTTGATCAAGGTCGTGCGAAACATGGCGGAGGAGGGCAGGGTCTCGGTTCGGAACGTGCGTCGGCACGCCAAGTCCGACATGGAGGCTCTCCACGGTGAGATCTCCGATGACGACATCCGACGTGGCGAGGAGGAGCTGCAGGAGCTGACCGACAAATGGGTGGGGCGCATCGACGAACTTCTGGCCAACAAGGAAGAGGAGTTGATGGAAGTCTGATGAGCGACCGCGAAGGCCCGAGCACCCGAGACCGCGAGTTCGACCGCCCCTGGGAGAGCGAGGAGGAAGATGGCGCCGACATCGTCCCCCTCCCCGGGATGAAGGGAGACGACGACGCGCCGGACGAGGCAGAGGGGAGCCAGCCAGACGAGGTCGATGAGACCGACGACGTCGGCGAGACCGAAGACGAAGGACCCGACTGGAAGGCCATGGCCCAGGGCTCGAGACATGTCGAGGACTACACCTCCGAGGAGTACACCGCCGCCACCACCGAGGAGTACGAAGGGCTCGCCGAGGAGGTGAGCCGGGCGGCGCAAGCCGACTGGGAGCAGCAGGCCGTGGCCGCCACCATGCCCGGAGTGGAGAGCGGTCTGGTCGGGTTTGGCGACGTCTCCGGCAGGGCCACGGTCCGCGAGGAGGACTACGAGGCCGTGGAACAAGCCGCGTCTTCGGATCTCACCATGCGCGTCGGCTCGGCGCTGGTGATCTTCGGGCTCTTCGTGGGGACCCTGCTCCTGGGCGGATGGTGGTTCTCCGCCTTCATCACCCTGGTGATGGTGGTCTCGGTCGGCGAGTTCTACGCGACGATGCGCACGGTCGGGTACAAGCCATTGGCTCTCTTCGGGATTCTCGGAGTGGTCTTCATGGGCATTGGCGCCCACAACTGGGGCGCTACGGCCATCGGGGGTTGGGCCATGTTCGCCGCCGCGGCCATCATCCTCTTCTTCTCACTGACCAGCCGGGCCCGCCCCACCGAGAACGCCTCCCTCACCATTCTGGGCATGGCCTGGGCCGGGCTTCTCTCCTTCGCCATCCTTCTCGCCTCCGGCCCCCATCCGGTTGCATACATCTTCTTCGTTGTCCTGGTGGTGGCGTTCAACGACATCGGTGGATATTTCGTGGGCCGCTCATTCGGGCGGCGCCCCATGGCACCGCGGATCTCGCCGAGGAAGACGGTGGAGGGGTTCATCGGAGGGCTCGTCGCCGGTGCGGTGGTGGCCACCGTGCTCGCCACCTTCCCCTTCTGGGAGACCATCGGACTCGCCAAGGCTCTGGTGATCGCGGCTGTGGTCGGGCTGGTCGCCCCGCTCGGCGATCTCATCGAGTCGATGGTGAAGCGGAGTGTGGCCGTCAAGGACATGGGCTCGGTGCTCCCCGGTCACGGCGGCATGCTCGACCGCATCGACGCCTTTCTGCTCGCGATTCCGGTCCTCTACTTCGTCTTCAGGGCCTTCGAGCTGCTGTGACCCGGCCGGTGGTCGTTCTCGGGGCGACCGGCTCTATCGGAAGCCAGACTCTGGAAGTCGCCGATCGTCTCGGCATCGAGGTTGCCGCCCTGGCCGGGCGAAGCCCTTCCCCGCAGCTGGTCTCCCTGGCCAGGCGGTACCCCGATTCCACGATCGCCGTTGCGGGTGGTCCCACCGAGGAGAGGGAGAGCCTCACGGCCGCGGTCGGGGATCGGGCCCGGTTCGGCAGCGAGGCCATCCTCGAGGTGGCCCGGCTGCCCGGTGCGATCGTGGTCAACGGGATCGTCGGCTCGGCCGGCCTGGGGGCCACGGTCGCTGCCCTGGAGAGGGGCAACCGGGTCGCATTGGCCAACAAGGAGAGCCTGGTGACAGGGGGGCCGGTGGTGAAGTCGGCTCTCATCGAGCACGGTGGAGAGCTCATCCCGGTGGATAGCGAGCATTCGGCGCTGCTCCAGTGTCTCGCGGGCGAACCTGCGGAATCGGTGAGGAAGCTGATCCTCACCGCTTCCGGCGGCCCGTTTCGCGGTGCCTCTCCCGACGACCTGGCCGAGGTGACCCCCGAGCAGGCGCTGGCTCATCCGACCTGGGACATGGGCCCTCGAATCACCGTCGACTCGGCGACCCTGTTCAACAAGGGGATGGAGGTGATCGAGGCCCACTTCCTCTTCGACATCCCCTACGACCGCATCGAGGTGGTGGTCCACCCCCAGTCCGTGCTCCACTCGGCGGTGGAGTTCGTCGACGGGTCGTGGAAGGGCCACCTGGGCCATCCCGACATGCGGATCCCCATCCAGTACGCCCTCACCTACCCCGAGCGTGCCCCCTCGCCGGCGTCTCCGTTCGAGATCGCCGGGATGGAGCTCACTTTCGAGGAGCCCGACCGCAAGACCTTCCCCGCCCTCGATCTCGCCTACGAGGCGGGGCGGCGGGGAGGCTCGGCACCTGCGGTGCTCAACGCGGCAGACGAGGTGGCGGTGGAGGCATTTCTCCAGGGCAGGCTGGGATTCACCACGATCACCACGATCCTGGAGCGAACGCTGGAGGAGGTCCCTTGGCGGGAGCTCGAGACGGTCGACGACGTGCTCGCCGTCGATGGTGAGGCTCGGGCATTCGCGGCCGCCCTCGTCCCCGCTGCTTGTTAGTGGTCTAGCTACCCGCCCACCCCAAGTACCGTGACAGGGTGATCGGGGGCATAGCCGGCGCAGTCGCCATCATTCTCTTTGTCACCGCCCACGAGGCGGGCCACTTCGTCGCGGCCAAGGCGGTGGGGATGAAGGCCACCGAGTTCTTCTTCGGGTTCGGGCCCAAGCTCTGGTCGACCCGGCGTGGCGAGACCGAGTACGGCTTCAAGGCCCTCCCATTTGGCGGTTATGTCCGCATCGTGGGCATGAACCCTCTCGAGGAGGTGGCGCCCGCCGACATGGGGCGCACCTACCGGGAGAAGAAGTTCTGGGAGAAGAGCGTGGTGGTGCTGGCCGGCGTGGGCATGAACTTCCTCCTCGGCTTTCTCCTCTTCTACGGCGTGATCCTCGCCAACGGGGTCCCTGGTGAGCCCACCTCCACGGTTGCCACCGTCATCGAGAATACGGCTGCCGCCGAGGCGGGGATCAGGGAGGGGGACACCATCGTCGCCATTGGGGGCTTCCCCGTCCAGGATTGGCAGGACATTCCCGAGGCTCTCAGGGAGGAGGGACCAGGGGCGACCACGGTCACGATCACCCGGGGAGGCGAGACGACCACCCTCCCCGTCGATCTGGACGAATCCGACACGGTCGCCGGATCAGGGTTCCTCGGCATCGGCCCTACGGTGTCGATCGAGCCGGTGGGCCCGATCGAGGGCGTGGGGATGGCGGGTCAACTGGTCGGGAATGGCACCGTGGACACCTTCCAGACCCTCTATCAGATGTTCCGCCCCGCCAGCCTCGCCGAATACGTCGGTGTGCTCGCCGGCGACACCGACGTCCCCGACGAGATCAGACCGGTGAGCCCGATTGGGATCGCCAACATCGGCAGTCAGGCGGAGAGTGTCACCTTCTTTCTCGGGATCCTGGCGTATGTGAACGTGATTCTGGCCACCATCAACCTGTTGCCGCTGTTCCCACTCGACGGGGGCCACTTCGCCGTGGCGTTCTACGAGAAGATCACCGGCCGCCAGGCCGATGTGCGGCGGCTCATGCCCATCGCCGCCGCGGTGATCGGCGTTTTCGTCTTTCTCGGGTTCGTCGCGGTCATCCTCGACGTGGCCAACCCAATCAATCTCTAGCCTCATGACAATGACCCACGAGCGTCGAAAGACCCGGCAGATCCATGTGGGGAAAGTGGCGGTGGGGGGAGACGCCCCGGTCAGTGTGCAGTCGATGACCACGACGAAGACGGCCGATGTCGAGGGGACTCTGGCCCAGGTCTACGCCCTCGCCGGAGCCGGCGCCGACATCGTCCGCATCACATGCAACGAGGTGGAAGCGGCCCAGGGACTGGCTGAGATCGTTCCCCGGAGCCCGGTCCCCATCGTCGCCGACATCCATTATCAATATCGCCTCGCCCTGGCCGCCATTGAGGCCGGCGTCCAAGGCCTCAGGCTCAACCCGGGCAACATCCGCAAGGAGGACCAGATCAAGACGGTGGCCAGGGAGGCCAAGGACCGCGGTCTCCCCATCCGGGTCGGGGTCAATGCCGGCTCTCTGGACAAAGATCTCCTGGAGAGGCACGGATCGCCGGTGCCCGAGGCCCTGGTCGAGTCGGCTCTCATCGAGATCGGGTATCTGGAGGACGTCGACTTCACCGACATCAAGATCTCGGTGAAACACTCGAACGTCCCTTCGATGATCGAGTCGTACCGGCTCCTCGCCGACCGGGTCGACTACCCGCTGCATCTCGGTGTCACCGAGGCGGGGCCTCCTCCCGCCGGCTTGATCAAATCGGTGGCCGGCATCGGGACTCTGCTGAGCGAGGGGATCGGCGACACGATCCGTTTCTCGCTGACCGCCGACCCCGTCGAAGAGGCCAAGGCGGGCCGCCAGCTCCTCGAGTTCCTCGGTCTCCGTGAGCGGAAGGGCCTCGACCTCATCGCCTGCCCCTCCTGCGGACGCGCCGAGGTCGATGTCATCGCAGTGGCCACCGAGGCCCAGCAGGCACTGGAGGCTGCCAACCTCCCCATCCAGGTCGCGGTGATGGGATGTGTGGTCAACGGGCCGGGAGAGGCACGGGAAGCCGACATCGGGATCGCGGCCGGCCGGGGGAGGGGGCACCTGTTCATCAAAGGCCAGGTGGTGAGAGTGGTCCCCGAGGAGGAGATGGTGGATGCCCTGCTCGACGAAGCGCGGAAGCTGGTCGACGAAGGCATGGAGGCCCGACTGGCGCACGCCGAGGCCAATGCCGCCGAGATCGCCGCCGCCGAGCGCATCCAACTGATCGAGATCCAGGGCGACGCCAACCGGTCTGTGGAGCGTCGAGCCCGGGTCGCCGAGGTGGCCAAGAGCGAATAATCCCGGGAGCTGCGCCGCCCCCGGCGGCTACCGTGTCACCTCATGCGTTGGTCCCAAGCGTTCATCCCCACGCTGAGAGAGGCTCCCGCCGACGCCGAGGCGGTGAGTCACAGGCTGCTGGTCAGAGGGGGGTTCATCCGCCAACTCGCTGCAGGCTCCTACACCATGCTCCCGCTCGGGCAGCGGGTGAGGCTGAAGGTGGCCGGGATCATCCGCGAGGAGATGGACGCAATCGGTGGCCAGGAGATGATGCTCCCGACGCTTCACCCCGCCGAGCTGTGGAAGAAGTCGGACCGCTACGACCTCATGGGGGACAACCTCTTCAAGCTGACGGATCGTAAGGACTCCGAGCTCGTCCTGGGAATGACCGAGGAGGAGATCTTCGCCATCCTCGCCACCGAGCTCTTCTCCTACCGAGATCTTCCCCAGATCTGGTACCAGATCCACGTCAAGTTCAGGGACGAGCCCCGGCCCAAGTCGGGCCTGTTACGGGTACGGGAGTTCACCATGAAGGACTCCTACACCTTGGACATCGATCTGGGCGGGCTCGATGCCGGGTTCGACAAGCACCACGAGGCCTACAAGCGGATGTTTGCCCGCATGGGTCTGGACGCGGTCGACGTGGAGGCGTCCTCGGGGGCAATGGGCGGCTCGGAGTCGGTTGAGTTCATCCAGCGCAGCGAGGCGGGCGAGGACTGGATCGTCACCTGCTCCAACTGCGACTACCGGGCCAACCAGGAGAAGGCGACCTCGGCCCTGGCCCCCGTCGACGATGGCGATCCCGGGGAGCTGGAGCGGTTTCCGACTCCGGGGCTGCGCACCATCGCCGCGCTGGCGGCGGCACATCCCGACCTCGCCTCGGAGGAGCGTCAGATCAAGACCTTGGTCTACATGGTCGACGGGGAGCCGGTTCTCCTGCTGCTACGCGGCGATCACGACCTCCAAGAGCAGAAGCTGATGGACGCCACCGCGGCTGCCGAGGTGCGACCCGGCCGACCGGAGGAGATCCGTGAGTTGCTCGGCGCCGATCCCGGCAGCCTCGGTGCGGTCGGGTTCTCCGGTGCCCGCGTCATCGCCGATCCCGCCCTCGAGGGCCGGTTCAACCTGGTGACCGGGGCCAACGAGGACGACTGGCACGTCAAGGGGGTCGATGTGGGCAGGGACATCGAGGTCTCCCAATGGGCCGATCTGAGGAAGGTGGAAGCGGCGGAGGCGTGTGTCCGGTGCGGGTCACCGCTCGAGCTGTGGAAGGGAATCGAGGTGGGCCACATCTTCAAGCTGGGCACCAAGTACTCCGAGGCCTTCGGGGTCTATGTCCAGGATGAGGGGGGGAAGAGCCACCCCATCATCATGGGGTCCTATGGGATCGGCGTGGAGAGGGCCATGGCCGCGGTAGTCGAGGCGAGCCACGACGAGCACGGGATCATCTGGCCGGTGTCGGTGGCCCCCTATGAGGTG